>JAZBNQ010000431.1:0-5902 GCA_036350775.1 Mariniphaga sp. | reverse complement strand
GTCAACCATTTATTCAAACGGTACCGACAGTTTTGAAGTGTTGGATTTTATGCCCCGGTATCATTATCACAATGGACGCGAACAAGTCTATACACCCCCTGATGTTATCCGTTACATAAAACTGAAATCAGGCAATCCAAAATTCAGAATTCATTACGATCCGCGGCTCGAATATGGGGAACAAAAAACCATTACTGAAGTCCGCAAAAATTATGTAAAAAGTTTTACCCGTAACGGTGCGTACGATTCGCTATACCTTTACACCAATCTGGAGATGGAAAAAGTACTTAACGGACAAGAGGTAGAACTCGGACGCGACGCCTATTTTCTGATAAGTTACAATCAAAAATTACTAAATCAGTCTGTTGAAAGAGCATATCTGAAATTACAGCGAACCAAGGTTTACTGGCTCAACTGGTCGGAAGACACACACCGTTTCAGCGATTACAACAACGAAATATTACGCAGTGCCCTGGTATTAAAACTATTAAGTGTTGAAAAAACCGGCGCCGTTTTGGCTGCAGCAACCACCTCGCTGCCTGAAACAATAGGTGAAATCCGCAACTGGGATTACCGGTTCTGCTGGCTCAGAGATGCTTCGATGGTGATAAAAATTATGACCAAAATCGGCCACTGGAAAAGCGCGGAACATTTTCTGAATTTTATCATCGACGTGGTATCCGATAAGGATGAAAAAATCCAGATTATGTATGGCATCAATAAAGAAAAAAATCTGAAAGAACGAATTCTCACCCATCTTTCAGGTTACGAAAACAGCGCCCCCGTTCGTATTGGAAATGCCGCATATAAACAAAAGCAGCATGATATATACGGCATTCTGATGGATGTAATTTACCAGCAATTTCACCTGTTTGAAGTTTCATTGCAAAACAGCGAGGAACTTTGGACCATTACCCGAAGCATTGTGCGGATTGTGCGAAACAACTGGCGCAAACCCGATCGCGGAATATGGGAAATCAGAACCGATCAGCGGCATTTTGTATTTTCAAAACTGCTATGCTGGGTAGCCATCGACCGTGCCATTAAAGTGGCAGAACTCATCAAACATAATGATTATGTGGAGAAATGGGGAAAACTAAGAGATACCATTTCAAACGATATCATGAAAAAAGGATGGAATGAAGAGGTGCAATCTTTTACCCAGGCTTACGGATCCAAAGACCTCGATGCCTCTACCCTTTTGATGGAAGCTTATGGTTTTATTGATGCCACAGACCAGCGTTACATCAGTACGGTAAAAGCAACACAGCGCGAATTAAGCCGAAACGGATTGATGTATCGCTACAAAAACCGTGACGATTTTGGATTGCCCACTTCATCATTTACAATTTGTACATTCTGGCTTATCCAGGCGCTCAACAAAATTGGAGAAAGAAACCAGGCTCGCGAGTTATTCGATAAATTGCTTACTTACAGCAATCATGTTGGGCTTTTCAGCGAAGATATTGACTTTGAAAGTAAACGACTTCTGGGTAATTTTCCTCAGGCCTATTCACATTTGGCATTGATTGAAACGGCCATGCTATTTTCTAAAGACATCGAATTAAAAAGCAAATTCTAAGTTCCATTTTTCAAAATAAAAACAGTAAATCATCTTTTCCGATACCAAACGGGCAGTTATTCAAATTAAAAGAAAAGGTTTTACCGGCTTTTTTCGTAAATTGATTGAGAATAAAGCGAAGTATTAGCAATCGGAACAAATTTTACTTCAATGAAAAAAATTACAAAAGCAGAAATCCAGCAGATGGATAAGATTTACCGTTTAAATCTGATAAACAGTTTGGCAGGATATAAATCCGCCAACCTAATCGGTACAAAATCCAACAACGGAATTACTAATCTTTCCATTTTCAGTTCGGTTATTCATTTGGGATCCAATCCGGCACTTCTGGGTTTTATTCTGAGGCCGGCTACGGTGCCCAGGCATACTTTTTCCAATATTAAAGAAACCGGTTTTTATACCATAAACCATGTGCACAAAAACTTTGTAGATAAAGCGCATTTTACCTCGGCAAAATTTGCAGAAGAAATTTCAGAATTTGAAGCATGTTTTTTAACAGAAGAATATCTTGACCATTTTTATGCGCCATTTTTAAAAGAAAGCCGGTTAAAAATGGGAATGAAATATTTGGAGGAATATGAAATTAAAGCGAATAACACCATTTTGCTGGTGGGTGAAATACAGTCGGTTTATTTACCGGAGGAAATTTTAAAAAATGACGGCGACCTGAATTTAAACCTCATTAAAGATGTTTGTATTTCAGGGCTAAACAATTATCACGAAGTAACCCAACTGGCTTACTTTAACTATGCAAGACCCGGGCAAAAACCGGTTAATCAATTCAAAAAGATACAAACAAGATGACCATGAAAAAGAAAATTGCTTTTGTATTTTTGATATTGCTGATGGCATTTTTTTCAGCCAGTGCTCAAACAGAACACACCCTGTTTTTCAAACAAAGTATGAAAACCAACAACACCGGCATGTATATTCTCGGTTCGTGGGCAGTTGCCAATTTAGTTGCAGGTGGTTTGGGCTGGTCGCAAACAACCGGGCAAACAAAATACTTTCACCAGATGAATTTTTTCTGGAACACGGTGAACATTTCCATCGCAGGTTTTGCACTTTACAGCAATTTAAATACTGACATAAATATTTTATCATCAGCAGAAATGATGGAAAAACATATCAAAACAGAAAACCTTTATCTAATAAACGCCGGCCTTGATGTTTTATATATTGGAACGGGATTTTTGCTGAAACACCTGGCTACCAAAAAGCCCAACCGGCATGATTTGCTGAAAGGTTACGGAAATTCAGTTATTCTCCAGGGAAGTTTTCTTTTTATTTTCGATTTGGTTTTATGGAAAATTCAGCACGACCATCGTTTGAATTTCATACAAAACCTGAGCTTTAATTGCATACCCGAAATATCAGGATTTCAGTTGGCAATGACCATTCCGGTAAACTGAACAATTGCCAGCCGAACAAAACCTTTTCATTTAATTTCTGTTCAATATTCTGAAAAATAAATTTAAACAATAAATGAATTTAAGAGGACAAACATTTGAAAAAGTGGATAAAATGGTAATCAGGTGGATGATTGCCAATGGGCTAAATATCTTGAGGTTAAGCATTGGGATTATCTTTTTCTGGTTCGGGTTTATAAAATATTTTGAAGGATTGAGCCCGGCCGAAGATATTGCCACAAAAACCATTGACACCATGACTTTTGGAATTTTTTCAGAAAAAGTCATTTTATATGGTTTGGCAACCTGGGAAGTACTTATTGGAATCGGGTTAATTTTCAAAATATTTTTACGTGAAACCCTGTTGTTGCTCTATTTACAAATGATTGGCACATTTATGCCCGTGTTTCTTTTTCCTGATGAAGTTTTTAAAGTATTTCCCTACGCATTAACCATTGAAGGACAATATATTATTAAAAATCTTGTAGTGATGAGTGCGGGAATTGTTTTGGGAGCCACTGTGAGGGGCTGGAAGCTGGAACCTTCGGAAGAAGACCAGGAAAAGACATAAAATTTAATACATAAATGAAAAAAATTCTGCTCACCGGAGCAACCGGATATATTGGAAAAAGGCTTCTTCCTGTTTTGCTGGAAAAAGGATACGAAGTTACATGCTGTGTCCGCGACCGGCAGCGATTCGATGTTTCAGCCTATAAATCAGAAAATCTGAAAATTGTTGAGGTCGATTTTCTGAATAAAGAAACAATGGGCAGAATTCCGGATGACATAGATGCAGCTTACTTTCTTATTCATTCCATGTCGGCTTCAACCGGCGATTTTGAAAAACTGGAAGCCACCGCTGCAGAAAACTTTAAAAACAGGCTGCAGGAAACCGGAGTGAAACAAGTGGTTTACCTGAGCGGAATTATAAACGAAGAAAAGCTATCGAAACACCTCAGTTCCAGGAAGCGGGTGGAAGAAATTCTGGAATCCGGAAATTACAATCTGACCACACTCAGGGCCGGAATTATTGTTGGTTCAGGCAGTGCTTCTTTTGAAATTATCCGGGATTTGGTAGAAAAACTACCGGTAATGATTGCCCCAAAATGGCTTAAAACCAAGTCGCAACCAATTGCCATCCGCAACGTTATTGAATTTCTTACCGGCGTATTGCTCAACGAACAAACGTACAATCAAAGCTTCGATATTGGAGGGCCCGAAATACTCAATTACAAGGAAATGCTGCTTCAGTTTGCCAAAGTACGAAAACTGGAACGCACCATTATTTCTGTTCCGGTAATGACACCCAAACTTTCATCTTACTGGCTTTATTTTGTTACATCAACCTCCTACAAACTGGCCGTTAACCTGGTTAACAGCATGAAAGTGGAAATCATTTGCCGCGAAAACAACCTGGCAGCAATCCTGAACGTAAAGCTAATAAATTACGAAGAATCGGTACGTTTGGCGTTTGACCAGATTGCCCAGCAGGAAGTTATTTCAAGCTGGACCGATGCACTCTCAACAGAAAATTTAAAAAAAGGAATTTCACAATTGATTGAAGTTCCGGTTTATGGTTGTTATCAGGACAAACGAAAAATAAATGTACAAGACGAGAGTAAAACATTAAGCAAAATCTGGTCAATTGGTGGCGAAAGTGGATGGTATTATGCCAATGTACTTTGGAGGTTGCGTGGTTTTGCCGACAAGCTGGTGGGAGGAGTTGGTTTGCGGAGAGGGCGGAAAAATCCGAAGGAAATTTCCACAGGCGAAACGCTCGATTTCTGGCGTGTAATTTATGCCAACCGAACCGAAAAACGTTTGCTGCTTTATGCCGAAATGAGGCTTCCGGGCGAGGCATGGCTTGAGTTTAAAATTACAAACGGCGAATTGTTGCAAACAGCAACTTTTCGTCCGCTGGGCCTTTTGGGAAGAATTTACTGGCACGCCGTTATGCCCTTTCACGGAATTATTTTTAACGGAATGATTAAAAAATTAGCACAATAAACTATGGGATTTTATCAATTGCACAAAACACAAAAAATTCCGGCTTCGGTTGAAAAAATCTGGGATTTTATTTCATCGCCGGCCAACCTGAAAAAAATTACTCCGGTTTATATGGGGTTTGACATTACGAGTAAAAATCTGCCGGAAAAAATGTACCCCGGAATGATTATCAGTTACAAAGTGAGCCCGGTTTTCGGCATTAAAACCACCTGGGTTACCGAAATCACCCAGGTAAAAGAACAGGAATATTTCGTGGATGAACAACGCGTAGGCCCTTATTCCATGTGGCATCACGAGCATAAAATAGAATCCATTCCGGGCGGTGTACTTATGACCGACATTGTTTCGTACAAACCACCTTACGGATTTTTGGGATCCATTGCAAATGCGCTCCTTATCAAAAAAAAGCTGAAGGAAATTTTTGATTATCGAACGGTTGCCGTGGAACAAATATTCGGGAAATGGGAAGAAAGTAAAAAAATGGTATAGAGCGATTTCATAGTTGTTTCCATATTAAATTAACCTGAAAAAAAAATCGTGTAATATTAATCCAATTCCTGCACATTCAATTTAGTTTGGGACATTTTATTATTCTGCTCTCCAGCAAAAAGTTTTATTCCGAAAACCTGACAAAACTTACTAAACCCCTTCCCCATTTTTTTTATCTTTCGCCAAAACCTTAAAAACTTAAGTTATGCCAAGAATCAGCCGTTTAGACGCGTTAAATTACCATGAAAAAGGCCGTCCTGGAAAAATTGAAGTAGTACCAACCAAGCCACACAATACGCAATACGATTTGTCGCTGGCCTACACACCGGGAGTGGCGCAACCTTGCCTCGAAATAGAAAAAAATCCTGAAAATGTGTTTAAATACACGGCCAAAGGCAACCTGGTAGCCGTAATT
>JAZBNQ010000430.1:0-4462 GCA_036350775.1 Mariniphaga sp. | reverse complement strand
TCCAACGGCCCATTGTGGTGAACGGTGAAAAAGCAGTTTTGGCCAATCCGCCGGAAAAAGTAGAAGAAATTATCTGAATTTAAATTTCCCGCAGATAGCGCTGATTTTCGCAGACATAATATAATAGAATCTGCGTTTATCCGCGCAATCTGCGGGACCACAATCTTTTGTTCAGAAACAGTTTAATTGATATTCAACTGCCTTTGCAGCGCCGCAATTTCAGCTTCCAAGGCGCTTTTTTGCTTTAACGCTTTTGAAAGCGCCAGGGCATCTTTTACTGCCTGTTTGTCGTACGATTCCAGAATGATATAGTAATATTCGTTGCCCAGGAAAACCGCTTTCAGGTTACGTTCAATGTTGTTGGCAATAAACTCCATCACACCGTTGTCTTTGCCGTTGCGATAGCTTACTTTTTCCCACTTGGCTTCCATAAAATCGCTGCGGTGGTTGTCAGGCGAGCCAATAGGAATTTCTTCGGTTTTGGCATCGTCACCCTGGTCGTAAACGCGCAGGGCAGTGTGGTCGAGCCATTTTTCACCATGGTAGTTGCTGCTCAGGTAGATTTCGCCCCGTTCATCCAAATGCACCTGAATGTATGAACGGTCCCACGCCCGCTGAAACGTTTGCCGATTGTGGATGTACTGTGTGTAACGGTCGAATTCCGTTTTTTCCTTACGAAAGGGTTTTTCAAGCGCCTCAATTTTTACTTTCAGCGAATCCAGTTGCGCCTCTTTCCGGTGCAGCAAATCGAACTGAACCTCGCTCACCAGGTTTTTGGCGGCATTCACTGCATAAACCGCTTTTGGGTAAAGCCGTGGAATGCTGTCGAGGTGGCGCAATGCTGTTGCCGTATCATTTTTTTCCAGCAGCGACTGGGCCAGGTTCAGTTTGGCACTGGCTTTTTCTTCGTCGGATGGCCCACAACCGAGAACAAACATCCCGGCAATTAATACAGTTATATAAATGGTAAACTTCATACTTTCGTTGTTTTGTGCAAAATTACATTTTTCTGTTAAAGCAGAAAAGATACATACTGTTTCCATAACGAGCAAACTCCCCGAAAGTGATATTTCCCGACAAGTATTTATTGAATCCAATTCTTTTTACCGGACGGCTTTTCAAGAACTGGTCCTCTGTTAAATATTTACCTGGTAGCTGGTGCTGCGGCCTTGGCCTGTAACCAGGAAAGCTTTGATTTCAGCGAGATGCTGAAGGTCTCTGGTGGCAGTTGCTTTCGACACTTTGCATAACCCGGAATATTTTTTGGCGTTCATTCCCCCGGCAAAATCTTTCGGTCCTTCATCCAGCATTCTTTTAACCACTTTTAGCTGACGTTCATTCAGTAATGTTCCATATTTATCAAAAAATTTCACTTTTTTGAGGGTAAAATCAATTTCCGCTTTAGCATCGGTTTGTGCTGAGAGAATGGTTTTAACAAAATATTTTACCCAGGGCGTTATCTTCAGTGTTCGTGAAGCCTTTTCCAGTTCTGAATAGTAGGTTTTTTTGTCCCGTTCAATGGCTTTCGACAAGCTGAGCAAAACAGGACGGCCCAAACCCTGCGAAAGTGCTTTTTCGGCAATTGCCCGGCCAATTCTGCCATTCCCGTCTTCAAACGGATGTACCGATTCAAAATAAAGATGTGCAATGGCTGAACGAATGGGAGCTTTTGTTATCTCTTTAGGCCCACCCGGGGCGGTTGCATTAAACCATTCAATAAATCGTTGCATTTCTGCGGGAACTGCTTCGGAAGGCGGAGCCTCAAAATGAACTTTTATTTTACCAATGGCTCCCGAAATTACCTGCATAGGCTCGTTTTGAGTCCGCCATTGTCCGGTTTCCATATCTTTTTTGTAGTTCATTAAAAGCGAATGCCAGTCGAAAAGCATTTTTTCAGATAACGGCGCGGCAAAAGCATTTCTAACCTTTATCATCAATTCGCCAACTCCCTTCGCCCGCTTATCCTTTACCGGAATTTCCGAAACCAGTCCCATGTTTTTTCTGACGGATGAGATGACATCCGCCCGGCTTAAAAACTCGCCCTCGATTTCCGACGTTTTTATGGCCTCCGAAACCATGATGTTGATGAGGGTTTCCATCTGAACAGCTTCAGGCATTGCTTTCAGCATGCCGCCAACCATTCCTGTTTTTTCAGCGAATGCAAACAGCTCGTTTTCCACTGCATCTTCTGCAAAAGTAAAGTGGGGCCACCCCTTTTTTTGCCAGTTATAAATTTCCATGAGCCGAATATAGATTGTTTGCGGCTCAAATATAGTGAAAATAATGAGCCGAAAAGAGAGATGAATCGGCTCATTACCGGATTATTTTCTACATGGAGTAATCAGTTAATATTTTGTTACAAACCCACTTTATCCCCCCTTTCTTTTTGCATCAGGCAATTAATTTCTATTTTTAGGGCCAAATTTTACGCGCCATGATTACGCTGACCCAATTGGAATATATTGTTGCGGTGGATACGTATCGCCATTTTGGCAAAGCCGCCGAATCGTGTTTTATAACCCAGCCCACGCTTTCCATGCAAATAAAAAAGCTGGAAGAAGATTTGGAAATCATTATTTTCGACCGCAGCAAACAACCGCTCATTCCCACCGACGTGGGCCAGCGGATTATTGAACAGGCACGCATTGTGCTGAAACAGTCGGAAGAACTGAACAATATCGTAAAAGACCATAAAAACCAGGTTTCGGGCATGTTGCGCATCGGAATTATTCCCACACTGGCACCTTACCTGCTGCCCGTTTTTATTGGCCGTTACAAAAGGAAATATCCCAACATTTATATTAAGGTGGTGGAGCAAACCACCAATGAAATTGTAAGCCTTCTGAACAAAGATTTAATAGATGTGGGAATTCTGGTCACGCCGCTAAAGGAGGAAAAAATTATTGAGAAGCCGGTGTTTTACGAAGAAATGTTGATTTATGCGAATCCGGAAAGCAAACTGCATAAAAAGAAGGAAATCACGCTGAAAGATATTGCCACGCCTGAAATCTGGCTGCTGAGCGACGGCCACTGCTTTCGCGACCAGGTAGTTAACCTCTGCTCATTTCTCGGCACGGTTGACAGCCAGTTGCCCTTCCATTTTGAAGCCGGCTCCCTGGAAACGCTCATGAATATTGTTGACCGCGAAGGCGGAATTACACTCATTCCTGAGTTGGCTACCCTGAGCATGTCGGAGCAAAGAAAAGAGAATGTGCGGTCGTTCAGCAACCTGAAGCCGCTGCGTGAAGTAAGCCTGGCCTATTCCCGCCATTTTGCCAAGCACAAATTGATAAATCTGCTTTGGCGCGAGATAAAAGATGCCATCCCACAGGAGCTTCAAAATGTACAACGTGGAACGGTTGTGGAATGGAAATAATTTTTTGCTATTCAAAAAAATAATTACCTTTGCGCCCTGTTTTTTGCGGACGTGGCGGAATTGGTAGACGCGCCAGACTTAGGATCTGGTGCCACACGGCGTGGGGGTTCGAGTCCCTTCGTCCGCACAAGCACCGCCGGCTAATCCAACCAGTGATTTTGCCGGCGGTGGTTTAATGTAAGGTTCTGAAAATATATTATTCGATTCAATATGAAGGTTACCAGAGAAAACATTGACAATGTAAATGCCGTAATTAAGGTTTTAATTGAAAAAACGGATTACGAAAAAACGGTTGAAGAAACGTTAAAAGACTATAGACAAAAGGCTTCGATTCCCGGGTTCAGACCAGGAAAAGCTCCGATGGGGCTTATTAAAAGACGTTTCGAAAAATCGGTAATGGTGGAGGAAATCAACAAAATGCTTTCACAAAACCTCACCCGCTATTTGATGGATGAAAAGCTGCAGGTTTTGGGGGAACCGCTTGCCAGCACCGAACACCAGAAAGCCATCGACTGGGAAAAGGATGAAGATTTTGAATTTGCATTCGATGTGGCTTTGGCGCCAAAAGTTGAAGTTTCGTTAAGCGAGGAAGATAAACTCAACTATTTCACCATTAAAGTATCTGACGATATGGTGAACGAACAGATGGAGATGATTCAGTCGCAAATGGGTGAAAATATTGATGCCGATGAGGTAGCAGAAAAGAGCCTGGTGCGCGGCGATTTTGTGGAACTTGACGGCGAAGGAAATCAGAAAGAAGACGGAATTAAAGCCGATGGCGTGCTGCTTTCGGTTGATTTAGTGAAAGACGAAGAAATTAAAAAGCAGTTCCTGGGAAAACAAAAAGGCGAAGTGCTGACATTCGACCCGGTTGTTGCTTACGGCGACAGGCACGAAGTGGGTCACCTGCTGAAAATCAGCCACGAACAGGCGCACGATTTGAACAGCAGTTTCAATTTCACCATTACGGAAATTCTGGATTACAAAAAACCGGAACTGAACGAGGAGTTGTACAAAAAAATATACGGAGAAGACACCGACGTAAAAACCGAGGAAGACCTGAGAAACAAACTGAAGGAAGAAATT
>JAZBNQ010000429.1:0-2234 GCA_036350775.1 Mariniphaga sp. | reverse complement strand
TATTTCACTTGGGAGGCGGAACATTGGCATACAACAGCCCGAAAAAGGTTTACCTGAATTTCAGAAATAACCTGTTTATGCTGTTTAAAAATCTGCCACGAAATCAGTTTACCCGTATCTTTTTTGCCCGAATGATTTTGGATGGTGTGGCAGCCCTGAAATTTCTGATGGGTTTTCATCTTCAAAGTTTTTGGGCCGTTTTAAAAGCACATGCATCGTTTTACCGGAACCTGAGAAAACTCATCAGTAAAAGAAAAAAACTATTAAAACTTACAACGGTAAAAAAACATACCGAAATTTACCGTGGCAGCATCATGTGGAAATTTTTTATACAGAAAAAAAGAAAATTTTCAGAACTGAATTTTAATCCTGAAAAATGAACGGAAAACTCACTTTCGAAGAAAAAATATACACGTACCACATCGATTTTGTGGGCCATGTTAACAACATCATTTACATTCAGTGGCTCGAAAACGGACGTGTAAAACTGCTCGAAGCAATGGGCATTCCGGTAACCAATCTGGCAGTAGCCGATGGAATTGTACCTGTGCTTACCGAAACAACCATTTCCTACAAAAAGCCATTGTTCCTGAACAACACAGTAACTGTTGAAATCTGGATTTCGAAACTGAACAATGCCTCTGCCATCATGAATTTTCAGTTTCTAAATGAAAAAAAGGAGGTTTGTGCCATTGCCCGGCAAAAAGGATTGTTCATCGATCGGAAAACCATGCGGCCGGCAAGACTTACAGAAGAACACCGGCGTGCTTTTGAAAAATACCTGATTAACGAATAAATTTATTTTCCGCCTGGCTCAAACTAAAGTTAAAAAGGCAATTCGTATATTTACCCAAATCGTAAAAATGAGTACCGAAAATTCAATATTAAATCCGCTGCTTGCAGGAGATTACAAAACCACCTCAGGAATTGTGGCTCAAATGATGAGTGATTCGGTTTCTGTAAAAGAAATTTATGAAGGGCTCCTTAAACCGGCACTTTACAAAATAGGCGAACTTTGGGAACAAAACAAAATAAGTGTGGCCACGGAGCATCTGGCTTCGGCAATTGTAGAATCGCTTTTAAACGAAATTTATTTACGGCAAAGTTCAACTGGCAAACTTGAAAAAACGGCCATTGTAACCTGCCTCGAAAACGAACACCACCAGATTGGAGCCCGCATGGTTTCCGATATTTTTGAACTGAATGGCTGGAAAGTATTTTTTTTGGGAGCCAACACACCCAAAAACGATCTGCTAAATTATATTCGGATGGTAAAACCACAGCTTGTTGCCATTTCACTCAGCATTTATTTTCACCTTCCCACACTGGAATCAACCCTCGACAAAATAAGGTCTGAGTTTTCACAACTCCGCATCCTTATTGGAGGGCAAGCTTTTCTCAGGGGTGGACAGGAGATTTTAGCGGGTTATGAAAATGTGACTTACCTGCCAGACCTGGATGCCATTGAAAACTTTATAAATCAAAATGAACATGAATTACAATTTCCTGGTTGAATCTGCCGGCAAAATTCCTGCAGCAAGCAAAAATGCTGTTCATGAGTATCATGAAAAATCGGAATTTTTGATTGCCTCCATTAACAGGCGAATGAGCATTCGGCCTGATTTGAATGTGTTGATCGGTGAAAACAATTTTGAAATGATGAAAGACAATCACGCCAATCATGTCAGATTTATTCATTCTATTCTGAAATTTCCGAATACAGAAGTGTTTGTCGATACAATACTTTGGGTATTCAGGGCATATCAAAATCATGGGTTTTCGGGCAGTTACTGGGCAGCACAATTAAATACGTGGTTCCAGATTTTAAAGGAAGAACTCACCCCGGAATCATACCACGAAATTATTCCTTTGTATGAATGGATGCAAATTAATATTCCGCTGTTTGAAAAACTTTCGCAGGAAAAAGCAGCACCAGGACTTTCTGAACATTGACGTATGGAAAGCAGCCTGAAAAATAAAATCATTGAATACTGGGAGCCTGAAATCATTCATGCTGTTGTTGATACCGACTATTTAAACATAGCTGTTTTTGCAACCGAAGGAAAATTGCTGTTCGCCAATAAACCCATGAACAGGTTACTTGGCAACAATCCAAAAGAAAAGCTGTTGAATCCCGACTTCAAGAAGATATGCCAGTTTCCATCAAAAGAAAAAGAACCCGTTTTTGAAGGTTTTCTCACCATTGGCGGCTACTCTGAAATAAATTATTCTTT
>JAZBNQ010000428.1:0-3631 GCA_036350775.1 Mariniphaga sp. | reverse complement strand
CGATTACCTTGACGACCAGATTGATTTCTTCCCGCTGACCATTTCGTCGCACCGCCAACCACCGCTGTTTGGAGTGCTTCCCGGCACCGGAAATCCAACTACAGGAACATGGGAAAGTAGTCAAACCTACGACCATGATTTGGAAATTACAAAACCATTCTATTACTCCACATTTCTTATTGATGAAGAAATTACCACCGAATTTGTTCCGGGAAACAAAACCGGTTTTTTCCGTTTTACTTTTCCGGAAAATGAAAATAAAATGCTGAAATTTCACCTGAACCACAACGGAAACTGGGAAGTTGTTTCAGAAAAAATGATAACCGGAACGGAAGAATTTGAAGGAATGAAAGCTTTTGTTTACGGCGAGTTCAATCAAAATCCTCAAATCAGCAATGAAGAAAACAATCAAAAACCTACACTTTGGGCTGAATTTTCAGAAACCGGACCTGTTGAATTTAAATACGGCATCTCCTTTATTAGTATTGAACAAGCAAAACGAAACCTGGAAAATGAAATCCCGGAATGGGAGTTCGATAAAATGAGAAACCAAGGAATGGAAACCTGGGAGAAGGCCCTTTCAAAAATCGAAATAAAAGGCGGCACTGAAGCACAAAAACGTTCCTTTTACACCGCCCTTTACCGCACGTATGAAAGGATGATTACCATCAGCGAGGAAGGAAAATATTACAGCGCTTACGATCACCAGGTGCATGAATCGGAACGCGATTTTTATGTGGACGACTGGGTGTGGGATTCCTACCTTACCCACCATCCGCTGCGAATGATTATCGACACAAAAAAACAGGCCGACATGCTCCATTCTTACGTAAAAATGTATGAGCAGGGCGGCTGGATGCCGCAGTTCCCGCTGCTGTTTAAAGACAATCCGGCTATGCACGGGTTTCATTCCACCATTGTTTTTCTGGATGCATGGCGAAAAAACATTCGCGATTTTGATGTGGAAAAAGCATACGAAGGCATGAAAAAGAATGCCACTGAAGCCACCATGCTGCCCTGGCGAAACGGCCCCAAAACCGAACTTGACGATTTATACCGGGAGAAGGGATTTTTTCCGGCTTTGGAAATTGGTGAGCAGGAGTCGTTTCCGGAGGTACACGGATTTGAAAAACGCCAGAGCGTGGCTATTACACTTGCCCACAGTTACGACGACTGGGCGCTGGGACAAATGGCCAAAGAACTTGGCAAGGTGGAAGATTTCCGGTATTTTAACAGGGAAGCGGCCAATTACCGGAATTTGTATCAGCCCGAAACCAAACTGATGATGCCTAAAAATGCAGAAGGAAAATGGATTGACATTGACCCGAAATTTGACGGCGGGCCCGGCGGTCGAGATTATTATGACGAAAATAATGGCTACACTTACCAGTGGAATGTGCAGCACGATATTCACGGATTGATTGACCTCATGGGTGGCCGCAAGGAATTCACGGAAACACTCGACCAGCTTTTCAGGGAAAACCTGGGCCGGTCACGATATCAGTTCTGGGCCAAGTTTCCGGATGCAACAGGTTTGGTGGGGCAGTTTTCCATGGGCAATGAACCCAGTTTCCACATTCCCTATTTATACAACTACGCGGGCGAACCCTGGAAAACCCAGAAACGAATCCGGTTTTTGCTGGACGTTTGGTTTAAAGACAACATTTTTGGCATTCCCGGAGATGAAGACGGCGGCGCCATGTCGGCATTTATTGTTTTTTCGGCCATGGGATTTTACCCCGCAACTCCCGGCATTCCTGTTTATACGCTGGGCAGCCCGCAGTTTGAAGAGGTAAAGATTAACCTCGAAAACGGGAATGTGTTCACACTAAAAGCCAGCAACGCTTCGCCTGTGAATAAGTACATTCAATCGGCAAAACTGAATGGTGAACCGCTAAATAGAACGTGGTTCACGCATGAAAAATTAATGAACGGTGCTACCATTGAACTGGAAATGGGACCAAAACCCAATAAAAAATGGGGAACAGATGAATCTGCAGCGCCACCTTCAAAACTTGAAAGGACAAACTAAATTTTAATGCTTCCTCACATAAAATGATACCCAAAGTACGTAAAGCATACAAATGCCAATAATAAACATGCTGGCGATTGGCGAAACAAAAGTACTTACCAACCCAACAACCGGAGGAATCACTGCGCCGCCTGAAATGGCCATTATCAGCAGACCGGAAATTTCATTGGCACGGTCCGGCATTTTTTCAAGCGAAAGGGAGAAAATAACCGGGAACATATTGCCGGCTCCCAAACCGGTGATAAAAATAAAAACAAGGGCCATTATATAAATTGGCGAAAGCAGCACGCCTCCCACTCCGGCCAGGGCAACTAATGCCGTCAGCAGAAGAAAAGGCCTGGGTTTAATCCAGTTTAACAAAATGGCGCCCACCAGCCGGGCAACCGTTTCCCCGGCAAAAAACACACTGATTCCGATGGCTGCCTTTTCCATTGTTAACCCGAATTTGGCCATTAAAATGTTGGCAATATTGGTGTTGATGGCCACTTCGGCGCCCACAATCAAAAAAATAGAGAGGGCCATAACCAAAACAAAATGGTTTCTGAGCAATCCAAAACACGAGCTGAAGGTTGCCGTTTGCCTTTCGGGTTTGGATTCCCCGATGGGTGTTAAACCCAGCCACAAAGCTGCCACCATCGAAGTGATTCCGTAAACAGCCAGTACCAGTTTCCAGTCGCCGAAACGAATAGCCAGAAAGGTGGCAAATAGCGGCCCGGCAAACGACATCATCGCTTTTATGAACTGGCCGGTGCTCAAAAAACTGGGCAATTTATCTGCCGGCGAAACATCCTGTAGCAACGGATTGGTGGAAACCTGAATGAGTGTGTTCCCGATTCCAAGCAGCAGGAAGGAGGCAAACATCATTCCGAAGGAATAATGCAAAAACGGCAGCCCCAAACCGATGGCCTGAATCACCATCCCGGTATTCAGCATATTGCGTTTCCCGATCTTGTCCTGAAGAACGCCTGCCGGTACCGACAACACAAAAAACCAGAGCAAAACCATCATGGGCAAAAACTGGGCAGCAAAATTGGTCAACTCAAAGTCCTGTTTAATGTACCCGGTGGCCACACCAATAATATCCACAAATCCCATTACAACAAATGAGAACAACACCGGAAACAATTTACCCCACCTGGCTTTTTGAGTCGTCATAATCCGTTTATATTTAGTTGGTTTACTGTTAAATCTTCAACATGGGTAATCGTAGATTTTTCACCTGCCCGCTTCACGTTTATATTCTCCAAAACCACATTTCGGATGGGCATTTCGGGCAATCCTTCCAAACTGATTGCCTTTTTAGTTGCCACATTGCAATTCAGGTTTTTAATGCGAATATTTTCAAACATTGAAGGAAACTCACCCCCGCTGTAACTGTGGTACTGGTTGGTAAAACTTATTCCGGTTTGGGTTGTGTCAATCTGAATTCCGCTGATGAATACATTTTTAATATAGCCGCCCCGGTCTTTGTTCGATTTAAATTGAAGACCGTACTGCCGCACCTTTTTAAAAACCAGGTTTTCAGCATAAACATTTTCAATTCCGCCGGAAATTTCGCTGCCGAATGAAATGCCGTGCAGGCAATCGTCGGAAGTACTG
>JAZBNQ010000427.1:0-2362 GCA_036350775.1 Mariniphaga sp. | reverse complement strand
GGTGTCGTCACACGAAGATTCGATCCCCAAAATAGTAATGCTGGCATTTTTTTTGTCATTTATATACTTTACTTTCATTTTTCGATAAATATTTTTAACCAAACCTGAAAACGTAAACAATCTGTGAAAATTATTAAACGTTACCGGTTGATAAATCAACTGATTTATTGCTGATTTTGTTCCGGGAAAAGGCTAAGTTCGTCACACTTTTAAAAATGCAAAATTATCAAAAAAGGCTGGAAAATAACATTACTTGTTTTGGCGTTCATCCTGGGAATGTTGGGCGGGGCCTACTGGACATTACAAAGCAGTAAAGTTCAGACTTTTCTGACCCAGCGCCTGGCCAATAAGCTTTCTGAAAAAACCGGTGCAAAAATAACGGTTGGAAAAGTAGATATTGCTTTTTTCAGCGGAGTAATTCTTAACGATATTCTGGTTGAAGACCAGCAAGCTGACACGCTTTTGTTTGTGCAGTCTGTTGTTGCAAAAATAGATACCCTGAAAATAAGAAACCGAAAGTTGGCATTGGATCAACTTACTTTTAAAGGGACAACTTTGAGAACCCAAAAAGATTCCCTTAATGGATTTAATTTCAGTTTTATTCTCGATTCACTTAAACGCGGGGAGAAGCAGCCGAATGAATGGCTTTTTAGCTGCAATAATTTTAATTTTTTAAATGCGTTGGTTGTTTTTCAGGATTTAAATCAGCCCAAACCACAGGTTTTGAATATTGAAGATTTTCAATTTACTGTTGCCGACTTTTTTTTCCAAAACGACTCTACATTCATGAAAATTGAACAACTTACATTAAACGATGGAAAAGAGTTTCGGATTAATGATTTTAATGCCACTTTTTCTGTTGGCGGAAAGAAAATATACCTCGAAGATTTCAACCTGAAAACCGGTTTTTCTGAAATTTCTGAAAGTAACTTGTTCGTTGAGCTGCCAGACTCAACTGCAAATTTTTTAGAGGCAATACAGTTCGATTTTCAATTTTCTCATTCCCAAATCAGTTTTTACGATATTTCATTGCTGGTACCTTCGCTTAGGGGAATGGAACAGTTAGTGGATATTTCAGGGCAAATTAGTGGTACAATAAATGATTTGAGAGGAAAAGACCTGGAACTTATTACCGGCAAAAATACGTATGCCCTGATGGATTTGTATGTGAACGAAATTACTAACAGGGAAACCATGTACCTGTTTCTTGATTTGAAACAGTCACGAACTTCATTTTCTGAACTAAGCCGGATTAAACTTCCCGGAAACGGAAAAATTAAATACCTGAGTTTTCCTGAGAAACTTTATGAGGCCGGATTGGTAACATACCAGGGAAATTTTACTGGCTTTTTAACCGATTTTGTCGCATACGGAACGCTGACCAGTAAAATGGGAAGAATAACCACCGACCTTTCTGTTGTTCCCGATGAAAGACGAAGGGTAACTTACCGTGGGAAAGTTGCTACACAAGATTTTAAGCTGGGCGAATTGTTAAACAACGACCTGGTTGGTAACATTTCTTTTAACAGCCGGGTGGATGGAATTTATGAAATACAAAACAATAGGGTTTCCGGGAAATTTGAAGGAACCGTTTCGCAGGTGGAATTTAAAGATTATTCCTATGAAAATATTCGCCTCGACGGAATTCTGAACAACAGAATGTTTGATGGTTTAGTGGTTATTAATGATTCAAACCTGCAATTCGACTTTCTGGGGAAAGTAAATTTTAACCCCGAAATTCCTGTTTTCGATTTCAGGCTCGATTTACAAAAGGCTTTATTGGGAAACCTGAACCTGAGCGGAGAGTTCCCAAAAGCTGACCTGGCATTTTTAATGAATGCCAATTTTTCGGGGAACAGAATTGATAACCTTGCCGGATTGATTAAGGTTGAAAATGGAACGTATAAAAACCGGAATGGCGAGTTAAACCTTGGAGGAATGGAATTGCAGTCGATTGCCAGCGGATTAAATAATTATCTAACCTTTTCATCCGACTTTTTTGATTTGGAAATTAATGGCAGTTTTTATGCTCAAAGTATTCGGGACGCGTTTGAAAAAGGAATGTACAAATACCTTCCAACTGTGGGTTATGACCCTTTGGAACAGGCAAAGGCAAATAAATTCGGGTACCAGTTAGATGTTAAAAACCTGAATGATTTAACAGCTGTATTTTTGCCCAAAATTAAAATTGAAACACCTTTTTTGCTCTACGGCCAAATGGATTCCGAAAAATCGGTTTTTGAATTAAAGGGAAGTATTCCCGGGTTTCAAACCGAAGATTTTATGATTCGGAATATTTTTATTGGCAACAGTCCCAGAGATGATGTGTATTTTTCCCGATTCAGATTTGGCGAAATTCTGT
>JAZBNQ010000426.1:0-2887 GCA_036350775.1 Mariniphaga sp. | reverse complement strand
TGAAGCGTTTGGAATTGAATATTCCGGCATGGACGGTTGAAAAAGGAAAGACAAGTATTAAAGTACGGCTTTCAGGAGAATAATTTGATTTAAGGTATTTTATGCGGTGGCTTGTTATTGTGGTTTTACACCTCGGCTTTACCATAGTTATGCTTTTGGGAAAAACGCCGGTGAAAAATGGAAGTATTTGAATTACAGAATAAGAACAGAGTTTTTTCCGGGCTAAATTTGTTTAAAGTAGAATAGAATGAAACATATAAACCAGTCAGTATTAAGAGCAATAATTTCGGTGTTTTTTGTGATGGCTCTTCTTTCGCAATCACTTTTCAGTCAGGAAAAGGTGGAATATCAATTACAAAATCCAGTCACAGCTGAGTACCTGAGAAAAAATCTGCAAAAACAATCGCCAAAACTAATTCTCACTCCTGCAATTGAAAAAAGAATTAAACAAAAACTGAAGGCTGATCCTCTGGTAAAAAACTATTTTCAGTATTTGAAAAAGGAAGCAGATTTGATACTCGAAAAACCTTTGCTTGAAAGAGAACTGGAAGGATTCCGATTGCTTTTTGTGTCACGTGAAATGGTAGAACGAATGACCATTTTGTGTATGGTTTACCGGTTAGAAAAAGATCCTGAAATATTAAAACGGATTGATGCCGAGATAAACGCTGTGTGTAATTTTTCTGACTGGAATCCGCAGCATTTTCTTGATGTGGCAGAAATGTCGTTTGGCGTGGCCCTGGCAGTTGACTGGGCAGGAGGAGATTTACCAAAAGAAACAGTGGCACTGGCAAAGAAATCGTTAATCGAAAAAGGTATTAACGAAAGTTTCAACGAAGAAAATCCGAGGATGTTTTGGATAAACAGCAGCAATAACTGGAATGCCGTTTGCCATGGCGGAATGGTTGCGGCATCGCTGGTTGTGGCCGATATCAATCCCGAACTGGCTGCAAAAACCATCTCGCGGGCATTGGAAAAACTGCCCAATTCTTTAAAAGAATATGCTCCGGACGGTGTTTATCCCGAAGGGCCGGGATATTGGGGCTACGGAACCAGTTACACTGTAATTGCAGCTTCGGTGCTGGAAAGCGCGCTGGGTACCGATTTTGGAATTTCCCAAAGTCCCGGGTTTTTGAAAAGTGCAGATTTTTATTTGCAAACTGTTGCACCGTCGGGTGAATATTTCAACTTTGCCGATTCCGATGGTTCCATAAACGGCGGGAGCAAGGTATTGCTGACCTGGTTTGCAGCCAAAACAGGCGATGCGTTGTACTTCAGAAAGGAATTTTATGAAAATCCTGAAGAAGCAGGCCGCTTTGCCGGTCCGGCATTGGTTTGGCTGGCTCAATATTCACAGGAGAAAAAAAGTGAATTACAAAAAAACTGGCATGGTCGGGGCGCCAATCCGGTTGCAGTTTTTCGTGGCGACCAAAACGATTCCAATAAATTTTACCTCGCTGCGAAAGGTGGTAAAGCTCAATTGAGTCACGGAAATATGGATGCCGGAACATTTGTTTTTGAATTGAATGGGGTACGGTGGGTAATTGATCCGGGAAACCAGCGGTATTATTTGCTGAATAAAATAGGGTTTAATCTTGCCGGGCATTGTCAGGAATGTCCGCGCTGGACCTTGCTTACCAAAAAAAACCAGGGACACAGTACGATTACTGTAAACGATGAACGGTTCGACGTTTCGGCAAAAGCAGAAATTACCAACTTTAAAGCTGGTGTTAAACCTGAAGTTACCATTGATATGACCCGGTTGTATTTTGATAATTTGAATTCCCTTCAACGAAGGTTTATAAAAGAAAATAACCAGTCGGTTTTAATTGAGGATGAATTTGAAATAAATGATTCAACAAAAAATATTACTTGGGGATTGATGACGGTTGCCGATGTTATTCCTTCAGAAAACGGTGCAATTCTGAAACAGGATGGAAAAGAATTGCATATTTCCATTTTTGAGCCGGAAGGAATTAAATTTTCTGTGATTGCACTTGATCCTCCTCCGCTTGAAATTGATAAAACAATTAAAAATCTGAAGCGGCTGGAAATTCGCATCCCGGCCTGGACTGTAAAAGAGCATAAAGGAAAAATTAAAGTGAAACTTTCAGGAAGTCAGAATGAATAATTTAAAGCGTAAAATTCGGATAACCTTTTTATTTTTTGTTGTAGCGGGAATTTTTTGCCCGTCTGTTTCGGCACAGAAATTAGAAATTGACGGTGAGCTTTTTCTTCTCGACGGAAAACCCTTTGATATGTGGGGTGTGCGTGTGGCGAGCGCTTCGCAATCAGAAAAATATACCCTGAATTTGATAAATAATCTGGATGATTACAAATCAGTTGGGATCAATACCATCTCGGTTTATGTGCAGGGTTCAAGCGGTGGTTACTCCGACCCGTTTGCTGAAAACGGGAAATCACTTGATAAAAAGCATTTGAAGCGACTGAAGCAGATTATTAAAGCCTGTTCTAAAAAAGAAATGGTGGTGATTGTGGGCATATTTTACCAGCGCACCGTTCGCAATCCCGAAATCGGAAACCTGAAATCTGAGGAAGCTATTCGAAATGCAGTTCGCACGGTTACCAAAGAACTCAAACCTTTCAAAAATATAATCATCAATATTGCCAACGAGCAGAATTCCGCGTATTACAAACCGTTTGAAGCGCTTAATTTCAATGACCCTCAAAATATTATCAGTTTGTGCAAAGAAGTAAAACAAATCGATCCGGATCGCCTGGTTGGAGGTGGCGGTTACCACGACGATTCCAATGTGGTTATCGGAAAATCAGAATTTGCGGATGTTTTGCTTTTCGACACGTTTAGCGGCGATATTGAAAAAAAACACGACAGCGGCTGGCATTACAAATATTTTAAAACCGAAGG
>JAZBNQ010000425.1:0-3160 GCA_036350775.1 Mariniphaga sp. | reverse complement strand
TTCATTTAAATCAATTTGTTTTAAAATTCATTACCAATTATTTTAAAATATGGCCAAAACAATATTAATGACCGCTTCCATTCTTCTGGCACTGGCGGTTGCCCTGGGTGCGTTTGGAGCACACGGCTTAAAATCGCAACTTTCAACCGACATGTTGCAGACCTTTAAAACCGGTGTGGATTACCACTTTTATCATGCACTGGGGTTGCTGCTCATCGGAATCCTGGCGGTTTCTTTCCCTTCTGATTTAATAAAATGGTCGGCTATTTTGCTCACAGCCGGAATTGTTTTGTTTTCCGGAAGTTTGTATGCGCTTGCCATTTCGGGCATAAAATGGCTGGGGGCAATCACTCCGCTTGGCGGAATAAGTTTTATTGCCGGCTGGGTGCTGCTGTTTTTAGCAGTTTGGAAGAAGTTTTAACGGAGTTTAATTCCGGAGAAATTTAACATTCATTAAAATCGTGAAAAAAAAGAAGTTATGTTTTGGTAATTAAAAAAAAGAAAATACTTTTGCAGTCCCGATTATTGTCCGTACTTACAAATAGTGTAAAAGATTGATTTCCTTTGGATAACAGATTTCAGGAAGCCCGAAAATCCTGGAAAAAACCACTGGATGATTTTAAATGTTGAATAATAAATTTAGGACGAGTGGATACATTGAGTTACAAAACCGTTTCGGCCAACAAGGCAACCGTTAATAAAGAGTGGGTGCTGGTTGATGCTGAAAACATGGTACTGGGCCGTTTGGCCAGCGAGGTTGCAAAAATCCTCAGGGGCAAACACAAGCCCGAGTTTACACCGCACGTTGATTGCGGAGATAACGTAATTGTGGTAAATGCCGAAAAAGTGAAGCTCACCGGAAAAAAAATGACCGACAGGGTTCATTTCCGCCACAGCGGTTACCCGGGTGGACAAACAACACAGACTCCGAAGCAGATTTTGGATAAATATCCTGAAAGACTTGTTGAAAAAGCAGTTAAAGGAATGTTGCCCAAAAATAAGCTTGGAAGAGAGTTGTTCCGCAACCTGCATGTTGTAGTAGGGGCAGAACACAAATACGAGGCTCAGAAACCAAAAGTTGTTGATTTAAGTACGAATAATTAAAAAAAATGGAAGTAGTAAATACAATAGGGCGTAGAAAATCAGCAGTTGCACGTATTTACGTGAACGAAGGTAAAGGAAATATTACCATTAATAAACGCGAGTTTAAAGAGTATTTTCCAACCACCACCCTGCAGTACATTGTTACTCAGCCGCTGAACCTGGTTGAGGCAGTTGAAAAATACGACATAAAAGTGAATCTGGATGGCGGTGGTGTTAAAGGACAGGCAGAAGCACTGCGCCTGGCCATTACCCGTGCACTGATGCAAATTGACCCGGAATCGAGAAAAGAGTTAAAAGCTGCCGGTTTTGTTACTCGCGACCCACGCGAAGTAGAACGCAAAAAACCTGGTCAGCCCAAAGCAAGGAAACGGTTCCAGTTCTCAAAACGTTAATATTTATTTTGTCAAACTATATGGATCTAAAACGGTTGAGACTTCCGATGATTCGGAACTACTCAACGGTTGCTTTTAGAAACATAAAAAAGTAAACAGATGCCAAAAGTATCATTTCAGGAATTATTGGATGCAGGTGCCCATTTTGGCCACCTGAGAAGAAAGTGGAATCCGAACATGGAGCCTTATATCTTTATGGAGAAAAACGGAATCCACATTATCGACCTGCAAAAAACAATTGTAAAAATTGATGAAGCGGCCGCTGCCATAAAGCAGATTGCCAAATCGGGCCGTAAAGTTTTGTTTGTTGCTACAAAAAAACAGGCAAAAGAACTGGTTGCCGAACAGGTAAAAAGTGTTGGAATGCCTTACGTTACTGAACGCTGGCCCGGAGGTATGCTTACCAACTTTCCTACCATTAGGAAAGCAGTAAAAAAGATGATGTCCATTGACAAACTGGCAAAAGACCCGAGTTGGGATAATCTTTCGAAAAGGGAAAAGTTGCAGATTGGCCGTCAAAGGGCTAAACTGGAAAAAATTCTGGGAAGTATTTCCGACCTTACACGGTTGCCTGCAGCCTTGTTCATTGTTGATGTGATGAAAGAAAAAATTGCTGTACGTGAAGCTCATCGTTTGGGAATACCCGTATTTGCCATTGTGGATACCAATTCGAACCCGGAAGGAATTGACTTTGTAATTCCGGCCAACGATGACGCCTCGCAATCCATCAAACTAATTGTGGGTGCTATGGTGGATGCAGTTCGCGAAGGGCTGAACGAAAGAAAAGCCGAAAAGAAAGATGACGAAGAAGTTCCACGGAAAAAAAGCCGGAGAAAAATAAGAAAGGATAAAGTTACTGAGCCGGAACCGGTTGAAAATGAAAAAGTTGAAGACAACGAAGATGTCGTTGATGACGAAGATTCCGGAGATGAAGAAGAATAGCGAGTAACTTTTCGCATATAAAAATCACATTTAAAAATAAGTTTTATGTCTTTTACAACAGCCGACGTAGTAAAACTAAGAAAAGTAACCGGCGCGGGGATGATGGATTGCAAAAATGCCCTGGCCGATGCCGATGGTAATTTCGACAGAGCCCTCGAAATCATCCGCGAAAAAGGAAAACTGGTAGCCAGCAAACGTGCCGACAGGGATGCAACCGAAGGTGCAGTTCTGGCTAAAACATCTGAAGATAAAAAGTTTGGTGCGCTGGTCGTATTAAACTGCGAAACTGATTTTGTAGCTAAAAATGATAATTTTGTGGCTTTTGCCGACAGCATTTTGAATTTGGCACTGGCTCAAAAATCAGAAAATCTGGACACGTTGAAAGTCCTTGACCTTGACGGCAGGACTGTTGAAGCTCAGGTAACTGAGCAAACTGGTGTTATTGGCGAGAAACTCGATCTTTCCTACTATGGAAAAATTGAAGCAGAAACAGTGGTAAGTTACATTCACCCCGGAAACAAACTGGCTACTTTGGTTGGTTTCAGCAAAGCCGGTGTTGAAGAACAGGTTGCCAAAGATATTGCTATGCAGGTTGCCGCCATGTCGCCTGTTTCGGTTGATACTGATTCCATACCTCAAGATGTTATTAATAAGGAATTGGAAATTGCCAAAGAAAAATTCCGCCAGGAAGGCAAACCGGAGGCTATGCTCGATAAAATTGC
>JAZBNQ010000424.1:0-25614 GCA_036350775.1 Mariniphaga sp. | reverse complement strand
GAACCAAGAATGGAATCTGATATCGTTGACTTGGGTGCTACACCTGCTAACATTATTCCAGGTGTTGAATTCAAAGTTTATCCAAATCCGTTCAACGATAGAATTACAATCGAAAACCACAGTAAACTGACCAGGGTACTTGTTACCAATATTGCCGGTCAGCGCGTTCTCGATATCGAATATCCGACCCGTGAAATCCGTACTGCAAATCTGGTAAGCGGTGTGTACGTTGTAAGTATGTTTACTGAAAACGGAATCGCCAAAACAGAAAGGATTGTTAAAAGGTAATACCGAATTGATTGATTAAAAAGGGGGGAAGCTTCAGCTTTCCCCTTTTTTATTGTATTTTTTTTACATTGGGCATCATGGTCACCAAATTCTTTGAAGTATTTTCATACGAATCCTTACTTTTGTTACTCATCGTCAGAATTCATTTCTATGGAACTATTAAATAAACATGTAACCATTCGAAAATTTAAAAACAGGGCTGTAGAACTACATCTTCTTGAAAGTATTATCTATTCAGGTACGCGTGCTTCTACAACCGGTAATATGCAGCTTTACAGTGTTGTTATTACCCAGGAATCCAAAATGAAGGCGAAACTGGCCCCTCTTCATTTTAATCAACCTGTTGCGGTAAATGCTCCTGTTCTGCTCACTTTTGTTGCTGATTTCAATCGCTTTTCCAGTTGGTGCGCGATAAGTAAAGCAAAGCCCGGGTACGCTAATTTCCTTTCATTTTTTACTGCTGCTATCGATACATTACTAGTTGCCCAGAATGTATGTGTAGCTGCCGAAAATAATGGGTTGGGTATTTGTTATTTGGGTACAACTACATACAATGCAAAAGAAATTATAGATTTGTTGAATCTTCCTAAACTAACATTTCCTGTTACTACTATTGCACTTGGCTATCCACAAGAAGTTCCTGAACTTACAGACAGAATTCCAATTCGCGGTGTCATCCATCACGAAAAATATCAGAATTATACAGAGGGGATGATCAAAGATTTGTATTCTTTTAAAGAAAATTTGGTGTCGATGAAACAATTTGTTAAAGAGAATGAAAAAGAAACACTGGCACAGGTTTTTACTGATGTGCGCTATAAAAAATCAGACAATGAATTTTTCTCTGAAAAGATGATTCAAACCATTCGGGAACAGGGATTTATGGTATAATTACATGCGTTCATTAACGTACTCCATAAATTGCTGCCGGTAGCTGTTTCCAATGGGTAAACGTTTATTGTTAATTTTTACAGAATTACCTTCAACAAGTTCCAGTTTTTGGAGTGAGATGATGAATGATTTGTGGATCCGGTAAAATTCCTGACCGGGAAGAATTTCCAACATTTTTTTCATAGAAAGATTTGCAACAATTTTCTGATCAGCCATATGCAATTGCACGTAATCACCAAGACCTTCCACATAATAAATTTCTGAGAATCTAACTTTATAGGTTTTTTTATTCGATTTTACGAAAAAGAAATCCTGTTTTTCCTCTTTTTTTTGTTCTGTTTTTTGATCGGACTGTTTGAGTCTGAGCAATTCTTCTGCTTTAAAACAGGCCTTGCAGAAACGTTCAAAACTAAAAGGCTTTTTAAGGTAATCCAGTGCATTTAGTTCAAAACCTTCAAGTGCATATTCCGAATATGCCGTAGTAAAAATAACCAGCGGTGGATTTTTTAGATTTTTCAAAAACGAAATACCTGAAAGTTTTGGCATATTAATATCAAGGAATATTAAATCGATTTGAGTGTTTTGTAATGCCTGGTGTGCGCAAATTGCATCATTACATTTATCTATTATTTTTATTTGTGGCAACTTCTTGGCATATTGTTCTATTATATTTTGGGCCAGAGGTTCATCGTCAACAATTAAGGTTTTAATTTCCATTTTTATTTAAGTTTTAAGTGCAGGTTTACCAGGTGTATATTGTTCTGATGTTTGATTTTCAAGCTGTAATCTTTTGAATTATACAAAAAATTTAATCTTTGTTTTACATTTTCAATTCCAATCCCACCAGCTTTTTTTTGCATGCCTTCGGGCAGCGGTTCATAATTGTTCTCAATTTTGAATTTTATCCAGTCAGGTGTTTCAAAATCAAAAGAGATGCGAATATAATCCTTTCCGTTTGTACCCGGGAGGCCGTGTTTAAAGGCATTATCAATGAATGGTTCAAATATCAAAGGTGCAATTTTAGAAGAAGGCACTTTCCCTAACAGGTTGAATTCGATGTTTACATTGTCTGCAGCTCGTATTTTTTGTAACGCAACAAAATTGGTAACAAAATCAATTTCTTTTTCAAGGGGGATATATTTCTCACGAGATTCGTAAATAATATGACGCATTAAATCTGCCAGGCGTAAAATTAAATCTGGAACCTTCTCCGATTGCACCAGAGCAAGAGAATAGATATTATTTAAAGAATTAAACAGAAAATGCGGATTAAGCTGACCTTTTAAAGTTTTGAGTTCAGCTTCAAGTTTCTGTTGTTCAATTTTGGCCAGCTTTAGGTTCAGGTCCTGCATGGTTAGCCAGTCCTTTATAAATTTAAGAAACGAAGTAAAAGTTACAAAAAGAAATGTTGTTGAAAAATATGCTGCATGCAAATTAATATCGAATGAATGAAATCTTATGCCAACATTGAGGATGTTCCGAAGAGGAAACATCAGCAAAAACTGGATAAAAAGACTGGAAAGGGAAATTACAACGATAAGCCAGAACACGTAAAACACATAATTTTTTCGTTTTAAAAAACGGGGAATCAGCACCAGCAAATTAATATAAACTGCCAGGGCAAATCCCAGGTTGGTTATAAATGCTTTTAAAAGAATTACCAAATCGAAATGCACTCTGTCTTCATAATAGTAAAACAGCAATAACGTTAATCCCATGCTGATGAGCCAGAATCCGAAGTGGGTGGCAATTTTTAAATATTTATTTTGCTTGATGTATGGCATCAGATTCGGTCGCGTTTATGAATCAGTTTTTTATAATAATAAAGTAGCGGATTGTTGTATTTTAGATTTTTCCAGGGGCGGCTGGAGTGAGGAAGATGAACTACTTCAATACTTTTTGCCAGGTAATTTTTGAAGCCTGCTTTTTTTGCCTGTCTGCTTATGGTCACATCATACCAGTCCTTTTTTGACGATAATTCCTTAAAATTAAAACTTTCAAGAAAAGGAAGTGTAAGGCATGTGCAGCAAAAACTTAAACTATGCGATGTTTCAATTGTTTGATTGCTTTTTATTTTTTCAAACCTGTAGGGGAAATTATAATTGTTTTGCTC
Organism: Mariniphaga sp.; assembly: GCA_036350775.1. Classification (GTDB taxonomy): domain Bacteria; phylum Bacteroidota; class Bacteroidia; order Bacteroidales; family Prolixibacteraceae; genus Mariniphaga. The sequence goes on along the minus strand of JAZBNQ010000424.1, from coordinate 22,322 downwards.
ATCAACAGTAATTGCGCCAATCAGGCCCGGATTTTTATTTGTTCCTGCAAGTTCCAGCAAACGACTCAACGTATCTTTTTTAACAATTACATCTGATTCAACAATAATTAGTGGCAGCTTTTTTTCGATAGCCATTTTTTGTGCGGTTTCCAGCACCAGTTTATAGTTTGGTGAAGGGGTTTCGGTAATGTCTTCAAGATGAATGAGATTGAATTTCCATTTTTTTTGTTTTTCCAGTAAGAGTTTTTTTGTTTTTGGCTGACTGAAATCGTTAAAAACGAAATATTCAATGTCACAATCCGACTGACAAACAGCTTCAATGGTTTTATCTGTTGTTTCAGGTGAGTCTTTAACCGGCGTTATTACAATTGCTTCTGACATGGTATTTTTTCGTAAATGCAAATTTAGCCTTTTTCCCGGTTAAAATCACGCGAATAGGCCTGATCTGTTGGCATAACCAAAATGTCATCAATGTTTACATGCTTTGGGCGAGTTACTACAAAAAGGATTGTTTCAGCAATGTCTTGTGCATAAAGCGGAGTAAACCCATCATAAACACTTTTTGCGCGTTGTTCGTCACCTTTGAATCTGACAAGTGAAAATTCGGTATTAACTGCCCCGGGCGCAACCGATGAAACTTTAATTCCATGTTTCAGAAAATCAATACGCATACCCTTTGTGAGCGCTTGCACAGCATGTTTTGTTGCACAGTAAACATTTCCCATGGGGTAGGTTTCCCGCCCGGCAATGGATGAAATGTTAACAATATGACCTTCTCTCCGTTCAATCATTTTAGCTGAAACAAGGCGTGTAATATACAGCAGCCCTTTTATGTTGGTGTCAATCATCTGCTCCCAGTCTTCGGTATCCCCGTTGTCTATTCTGCTGAGGCCAGCAGCAAGTCCGGCATTATTAATAAGAATATCAATATTTTTCCATTCTTTTGGCAGGCCTTCAAAAGCTTTTTCCGTTTCCTGCCGGTTTCTCACATCAAAATTCAATATAAAAACTTTGGCACTTGTTTCATTTTCAATTTTATTTTTTAAGCTGATCAGCCTGTTATACCTGCGTCCGGTAATAATTAGCCGGAACTTATTTTGTGCAAGTAAAATGGCTGTAGCCTCGCCAATTCCTGAAGTTGCTCCTGTTATTAATACTGTTTTATGCATTGTTTTATAGCTTTGTTTACTTCAGCCGAAATTAAAAAAAATAGCTAATTTTATGGAAAAATCGCTTACTTAATTACCTTTGCTTTTGCTTTTGATTATCAGAAAAACCATGTATATATGAAAGACACAGTGCAGAAAGAGAAGGAAATTAACCTGGATTCGCTTCCTGAGCCTATCGAAATCGAAAATATAATTTATTCGCTGATGGTTAATCCCAACCTGTCGAGTATCAATTATTTCAATGATTTTAGTGAAGCAGGAATTTCTCCTGATTCGATTGGAGACGGGGACACCGACGAAATTGGCCTGTTCGATATTGACAGTACCGGTGCCAGCATGGCTCTTAGTACCCATGCATTTCATCACCACCTGCAAAATGATCCGCAAAAAGCAACTGAGATTTTAATTTCCAGGGCAACACGCAAAATGCTCTGTATTGGTGCCCAGCCTGTTGCTGTTAGTGCCTTTTTATATCACATTAATTTTGCCGATCCGAATGGTCAGCATATTGCCTCGGGGGCAAAAAAAGGATTGGAAAATGCCGCACAAAAATTTAATCTGAAAATTTCAGATAGAAAAATAAGGTTTGACCATTTTTCAGGGCATGGACCAGTTCCTCCTACAATAATAATCAGTATGGTTGGAATGGTTCAGGACAAAAACAGACTTACCACACATGCCTTTAAGCAAAAAGGAGGTAATATTTTTCTGATTGGTCGTTCGGTTGAAGATATTGGTTCATCAGAATATCTTGAATTTTACCATGGGGTTTCCGATTCGCCACTTCCGTTTTTTACCATTGAAGATGAAATTAAAATACAGGAAGCATTGCGCCAGTTGCATCAATTAAAGTTATTGCAGAGTGCAAGTCCTGTCGGAAAAGGCGGTTTGTTTTTTACGCTTCTTCGTGCTGCCATTCCAAACGGACTGGGATTTGATATTACAACAGATGCCGAAACACGTCTCGATTCATTCCTTTTTGGGGAAGCCATGGGGCGAATTTTACTCGAAGTAGAGTCAGAAAAAGAGGATGATTTTGTTGATTTTATGACTGAACGAAAAATCCCGTTTTTTATGTTAGGCCATATAACAAAGGGCGAAATCAGGATTGACGACAGGTCGTTTGGTTATATTGATAAAATGACTTCAGGAATATAACAAATCGCCAAACACAAATACTGGTTTATAGCATTTATGGCAGCAGTTCCATATAAAAATTCCAATCTGAGTAAAAAAGGACAGGTGGAGGAGATGTTTGATCATATCTCGCACCGGTACGATTTGCTGAATCATCTTCTTTCGGCAAATATTGACAAACTGTGGCGAAAGAAATCCATAAAAATGTTGCATAAATTTCAGCCACGTTCAATTCTGGATATCGCCACAGGAACCGGTGATTTCGCCATAGCAGCTGCAAAACTAAATCCTGAAAAGATTGTCGGTATCGATCTTTCGGAAGGAATGTTGAAAGTTGGCCGGCAGAAAATTGAAAAAAGAGGTTTGTCTCATCTGATTGAACTTCAAAAAGCAGATTCGGAGGCATTACCGTTCGATAATAATACTTTCGATGCAGCTATTGTGGCATTTGGTGTGCGTAATTTTGAAAATCTCGAAAAAGGTTTAGCCGAAATTTACAGAGTGCTGCGCCCGGGTGGGGCTTTTATTGTGCTGGAATTTTCTCTTCCCAAAAACAAAGTCTTTCGTAACTTGTATTTTTTTTATTTTATTAAAGTACTACCCTGGCTGGGTAGGTTGGTTTCAAAAGATAACCGGGCTTATACTTATCTTCCTGAATCGGTAAGGGAGTTTCCCGATGGAGCCGACTTTGTCCGTATTTTGGAAAAAACCGGATTTGTAAAATCCAGATGGATGTCGCAAACAATGGGTATTGCTGCTATATACGAATCGCAAAAACCCAAAATTTGAGATTGAATACAATAAAAAATCACTTTATTTGTTTTTGAATTGAATGACTGAGCAAAATCGGGTGAAAAAAATTCTGTTTACCATATTGACTTTCCTTTTTACACTTTCGGCTTTTTCGCAAAAGCAGAAGGTAAATCACATGACAACTTTCGACGATAAATTGATTCATTTTGGATTCTCATTAGGTGTTAATACACTTGACTTTGGATTAGCGCATTATAATCCTATTGGGAACAATCCGGATTTTGAGCCGGTTAACTGGCCACTCGACAAAAAGCAAATTGTGGGTTCAGACGAAGTTCGTGCCGATGTATCCAGTCTTATTCCAGGATTTACAGTTGGAATTATTTCAAGTTTACGGTTAACAAAAGATTTAAACCTGCGTTTTCTTCCCGGACTTTCATTTGGCGAACGGCAGTTGTATTACAATATTCCTGTTTGGGAAACCGATTATTACCAGCCTCTGCAATATTATTCCATCAAATCTACATTTTTAGACTTTCCACTTTTAATAAAATACAAAGCCCGCCGGATAAACAACGACAGACCTTATGTAATTTTTGGCCCTGCATACCGGCAAGATATCAGCCGTACAGGAAAAGAAGATTTGGTGCGCTTGAAAAGCGGTTCATTTTATGCTGAACTCGGTGCCGGTTGGGATCATTATTTCACCTTTTTCCGGTTCTCGGTAGAAGCTAAAGTTAGTTTGGGGTTACATAATTTACTTGGAGATCCGCCCAGTGAGAATCAGCGGCAGTATTACACCCATGCAATAAAAGATTTGAAATCGAATATTTTTACGCTTAGTTTTCATTTTGAATAGCAAACTTTTTGCGCGCAAATTCATTGCAAATTATAGCAGCAGTTATAGCCACGTTTAATGATTCGGCCCTATTTTCAGATGGGTTAAATGAAGGAATATTTATTCGATACCTGACATTGTTTGCTACTTCATTTCGAATTCCACGGCCTTCATTTCCCAAAATAACAAGTGCATTTTCAGAAAAGTTTTTTGTGTAAATATTTTCACCTTCAAGAAAAGTTCCGTAAACCGTGATCTCAGATTTTTGCAGATTAGCCGATAGAGCATTAAATGGCATGTAAATGGTTTTTACCCTTGTAAATGAACCCATTGATGCCTGTATAACTTTCGGATTATAAACATCCGCAGTATCGGGTGAACATAAGAGATATTTCATCCCAAACCAGTCGCACGTTCTTATAATGGTTCCCAGGTTGCCTGGATCCTGGATTCCGTCCAGATACAGGAAGATTCCTTTTGGATTTGATGGAATTTGCGGTTCTGTTGGAAGTTCACAAATGGCAAGGCAATTCTGTGGCTGCTGCAGTAAGCTGGCCTTTTTAATTCCTTCTGATGTGGATTCGACTACATGGCCAACGTTGTCAAGGTGTTTTTTATTTTCAGAAATAAAATTAGTGGTTGCAAATAGTTCCTTCACTTTAATGCCTGATTCTATGACCTCCTTTACAATTTTATCGCCCTCTGCCAGAAAACTGTTTTCTTTTAAGCGATACTTTTTTTGAGCCAGCGACTTAATCAGTTTTAACTTGTTTTTCCCAATCATCAGAAATGGTTAAATAAATGCGTAATAAATGTTCCAAATTTACTGTTTCCATCTAAAACACTTCATTATTTTTGCTGAAATTAAAACAGTGATTTTGAATTCTAAAACAAAACGATATTCATCAATTCCCCTAAAATTAGCGGCTCTCGTTTTTCTGGTGCTGTTGTTTGCCTGTTCGCCGGTAAAGTTTGTCCCAGAAAACCGGTATCTGCTGAATAAGGTGGAGGTTGAAGTAGATAATTCTGAAATCAATAAAGAAGAGGCCAGAATGCAAGTCAGGCAAAAGGAGAATTATAAAATCCTGGGTTTTGCCAGGTTTCATCTTTGGTTGTATAATTTATCTTCTAAAAATAAACCTGGCAGTTGGCTAAAACGAATAGGAGAACCTCCTGAAATTTATGACGAAGCGTTGGTAGGTGCTTCACAGGACAGGTTAAAACAGTACCTTGACAACAAGGGTTTTTTCAGGGCAGATGTTTATTCTGAAACGAATTTGAACGAGAACAAGCAGAAAGCGAATGTAAAATATAAAATTGTAACGGGTGAACAGTATAAAATCAGGAAAATAAATTATCATATTTCCGATTCGACCCTTCAATCGATTTTTCTAAGGGATTCAACACGAACTTTTATCTCTGAGGGTACGCCATTCGATTTTAACCTGCTTGAAGAACAACGCGCGCAAATAGTAAACCTGTTTAAAAATGAAGGCTATTATTACTTTTCAAAAGATGAAGTGAGCTACCTTGCCGATAGTAGTTTGCACGAAAAGGAAATTGTACTCGATCTTTTTATTGGAAGCAATGCGCGACAAGCAGATACTAGAAAATTCAAACCTCACTATTTGAATCATTTTTACATTTCGGTTTTACCCGGTTCTGTCCCGGTTTCGTCGGCACAAATTAATCCGGGGGAGTTTTCCGATACCATTCAGTGGGAAAAACACACTTTGTTTTCGACTTCCGAATTTAAGTATAGACCCGGTCTTTTTCGTAGTTTGCTCCAGATGGAAAGCGGCTCACTATACCGGATAGACGATGCCCGTCATACATTTGATGCTTTTAACCGATTACGCCAGTTTCGGTTTATCGATATTCAGTTTAGCGAACCTGATCTGCCAAAAGACACCAATCTGCTTGATTGCTACATCAGGCTTGCTCCTTTAAGTAAACAGGCAGTTTCTTTTGATATTGAAGGAACGAATACTTCCGGAAATTTAGGAATTGCGGGGAATGTAAATTATCAACACAGAAATATGTTTCGTGGGGCCGAAGTTTTTCAATTGAATGTAAAAGGTGCTATGGAACGTCAGCAACGGATGAATGGAAATGTGCAGGAATATTTTAATACCCGCGAAATTGGGCCGGAAGCCAGCCTGACATTCCCGAAAATTTTGGGTCCAAAACAACTGGTAGATGCGTTTTGGAACCTGCTCCCCAAAACAATATTTACGCTGGGATACAATTATCAAAGAAGGCAGGAATATACCCGAACAATTTCGGGTTTAAAATTTGGATACGACTGGATGACTTCTGAATACCGGCAGCATACCTGGAACCTATTGGATTTTAATATGGTAAATCTTTATCAGTTTGATCCTGATTTTATTGAACGGATTAAAGACCTTTATATCAAAAGCAGTTTTACCGACCACCTTATTCTTGCCTCAAATTATTCCTTCGTTTATAATACCCAGCGGCTGGGAACCACCAATAATTATACCTATTTGAGGTTTAATGTGGAATCAGCAGGCAACCTGCTCTACTTGTTGTCGGAAACTTTGGACAGACCCTATTCGCAAGTGGTTGATTCCATTGGTCCGGGTACAGCTGAGTTTTATACCTTATTCAATACACGTTTTGCACAATATATAAAATCTGATGTGGAATTTCGTTACGGGTACATATTCGATAAATATAACAGTGTTGTAGGCCGTGCCTTTTTAGGAATTGGTTTGCCATACGGAAATTTCGATGTGTTGCCCTTTGAAAAGAAATATTTTTCAGGCGGGGCAAACGGAATCAGGGCCTGGCAGGTTCGCTCACTGGGACCCGGAACTTACAAGGCTCCTGCTACCGATTATCCCAATCAGTCATCAGACATTAAACTGGAGGCTAACCTGGAATACCGCTTTAACCTGATAAGCTTTTTGGAAGGGGCATTGTTTTTAGATGCAGGGAATATTTGGGCCATTAATGAAAAAGATAACAGGCCCGGAGCTCAGTTTAAATTGAATGAGTTTTATAAACAGCTTGCAATTGGCACCGGAACCGGTTTTCGTTTCGATTTCAGTTATTTCATTTTCAGGCTCGATCTGGGTATGAAATTGCGCGATCCTTCACAGACTTCGGGAAATGGCTGGATTCCTGGTCACCGAAAATATACCGGCGATGATTTTAATATTTCATTTGCTATCGGATATCCATTTTAATGTTGTTAGTTTTTATTCAAATTCATCATTATGTTGGATATTTTTTGCATTTTTAGCCTCGTTTTTATGAGAATTTATAAGGAAAAAGTAGATTAAAAAAACAAATTAATACACTATAATTTATGTCTGGAATTCCTGCTAATCGCGACTCGTTTGGTTCAAGGTTTGGTGTAATTGCTGCAACAGCAGGTTCTGCCATTGGTTTAGGAAATATTTGGCGTTTCCCTTATGTGGCGGGAGAAAACGGGGGAGGTGCCTTTTTAATCATCTACCTGGGCTTTATTCTGGTAATTGGAATTCCGGTAATGTTATCTGAATTTACTATCGGGCGGAGTGCACAACGAAATGTTTTTGGTTCTTTCAGAAAACTTGCACCCGGAAAACCCTGGTACCTGATTGGTTTGATGGGAGTAGGTGCAGCATTTATGATTCTGGCATTTTATACTGCCGTAGCTGGCTGGACACTCGAGTACATTTTCCTTTCGTTAATAAATGGGTTTGAAGGACAATCATCCGGCCAGTTAAATGACATGTTTTATTCATTTATTGGAACCCCATGGCGGCCCCTTTTGTGGTTTTTTGTATTCATGGCATTAACTGCGGCAATAATCATGTCGGGAGTTCAAAAAGGTATTGAAAAATATACTAAGATTCTTATGCCCATGTTGCTTGTTTTACTTCTTGTTTTGGTAATTAGATCTATAACATTGCCCGGAGCAGCAGGTGGAGTTTCTTTTTTATTTAAACCTGATTTTAGTAAAATAACTCCATCTACAATTCTCGAAGCGCTGGGGCAGGCGTTTTTCTCATTGAGTATTGGAATGGGGACACTAATAACGTACGGATCATATATTCAGAAGAATGATAATTTGGGAAAAACAGCTGTATCAGTGGCCTTTGCCGATACTTTTATCGCCATTCTAGCGGGTCTGGCTATTTTTCCCGCAGTGTTTGCATTTGGCATTGAACCCGGTTCTGGAGAAGGATTGGTTTACATTACACTGCCCAATATATTCCAGCAAATGCCCGGCGGGTATTTCTTTTCGCTTATGTTTTTTATTTTACTGGGGGTTGCAGCTTTAACATCCACCATTTCGGTGTTGGAAGTAATTGTAGCGTTTTTCGCTGAAGAACTTGGATTGAAACGCAAGGCTGCCACTTTGCTTGCCACAGCCTCTGTCTCAGTTTTAGGAGTAATGTGTGTGCTGTCATCAAGTACAATGGCTGATGTGAAGATTTTTGGATTTACAATTTTTGACCTGATGAATTTTACATCGGCGAATATTTTATTACCCTTGGGAGGTTTTTTTATCGTAATTTTTGTTGCATGGTTTTTAGGCCGCGATGGGGCAAAAGAAGAGTTATCCAACCAGGGTAAACTGAAAGTAAAATATATTCCTTTTTATATGTTCGTTATTAAATTTCTGGCTCCTTTGGCCATAGCCTTTATCTTTCTTCAGGGCGTTGGTTTAATTAATTTTTCCTGATTCGAAAAAATAGTTGTTGCCAAAACATTACAACTTTTTATTTTTCCTGATTTTACCATGAAAATATTTTAATTAAAGTTGGATTTTTCCGTATAAAGCTTTATTTTTAAGCCTGTTACTTTAATGCCCAAAAATGCTGTGGGAATGGAAAAACCCTTCAGACAAATAGTTAAAGAGAATTTCAACTTTTCAAAACAAGATCGCAACGGTTTTGTGGTGTTGAGTGTGATTATCTTTTTGGTTCTGTTAGGAATTATAGTTGTTGATAATATAGAATTAAAGCCCAGTTCAGACTTTTCAGCAATTATCCGGGAACTTGAAGAATGGGAAAATCAATCAAAAAGCGAGTATGAAAACAAAACCTTGTTTCGGTTCAATCCCAACACCATTTCCGAAGAAGCTTTGGATTCTTTAAATCTGCCCACTTTCATCAAAAGAAATATGTTGAGTTACCGAATCGCCGGGGGAAGTTTTAAAAAGCCTGAAGATGTTCGGCGAATTTATGGAATGAACGACAGCATATTTTCTCATATTGAAGAATACCTTCAAATTCCTGAAATAATTCCTGATATTAGTGAAGATAAGCCTGATTCGAAAGTTGAATTGGAACCTGCATTTCGTGTATTTGATCCGAATACAGTAAACAAAGATGAATTGCTAAATTCTGGTTTCAGTCAGTATCAGGCATCAAACCTGATTAAATATCGTGAAAGCGGGGGTGTTTTTTTTCAACCCGAAGATTTGTTGAAGATTTATGGCATTGACACTGCGTTTTATAATTCCATAAAAGATTTTATCAATGTGACTGAAATTTCTGGGCAAGTAATGGTTGAGGAGATGGTAACAATTCCGGTTCTGGTTGAACTTAATTCAGCCGATTCGCTCGATTTGATTCAACTTGCAGGAGTGGGGCCTGTATTTGCCTCCCGTATTTTAAAATACCGAAATTTGTTGGGCGGTTTTTATGGCAAACATCAGTTGCTCGAAGTTTATGGTTTTCCTGAAGAGACATATCATGCCATAAGTGAAAATTTAACAACAGACTCACTTCAGGTAAAAAAACTCAGAATTAATTTTTCCGGTTATGCAGAACTAATCCGTCATCCATATTTCGAAAAAAGAAATGTGGATGCAATATTAAATTTTCGTCAAAACAATGGGCCATTTCTTTCGCAAGAGCAATTACTTGCTGAGGGACTGATTGATACTGCAACTTATGCTGTAATTCGGCCCTACATTACATGTCGTTAAAAATCTTTAAAAGGATAACTGCATGTAGGAATAATTATTTTTTTCCTTTAAATTTGATTTACGTTGAATAATTTCTAAATTTGCGCCTCAATTTTTAAAATACGGTATAGAAATGATTGTTATTCCGGTAAAAGAAGGTGAAAATATAGAAAGGGCCTTAAAAAGGTTTAAGCGTAAATTTGAAAAGACTGGTGTAATTAAAGAATTACGTGAACGCCAGAAGTTTACAAAACCTTCAATCAAAAGAAGGGAAGAAGTAAAAAAGGCTGTTTATATTGAGAAATTACAACGCCAGGAAGATTAGTAATTAAGGGTTCCTGGTGTTAGCAGATTAGATGAATGAACTATCAGGAATCGTTTGTCAACTATTTAAAGTATGAGAAGAGAAATTCTTCGCATACAGTAACTGCATATAAAAAAGACCTCGATCAATTCGTGTCGTTTTGCACTGAAATGGTCGGGGAATTTGATATAAAAAGGGTAGATTCAAAATTGGTTAGAAGCTGGATTGTATTTCTCATGGAAGAGGAATATACACCACGGTCTGTGAGTAGAAAAGTGTCAACTGTTAAAGCATTCTACCGGTTTTTAATGAAAAATGAAATAGTTGAAAACAACCCGGCAACGAACATTCCTGTACCTAAAATCAGGAAAAAATTGCCCAATTTTGTTGAAGAAAATAACCTGCACCACTTGCTGGATGATGGTTACTTTACGAATGATTTTAAAGGGATACGGGATAAGTTGATAATTACGTTACTTTATGGAACAGGTATAAGACTGGCTGAGTTATTAAATCTCAAAGATCGGGATTTTGATATTAAGGGTTATTTAATAAAAGTATTGGGTAAACGACAAAAAGAAAGAATAATTCCATATCCAAGAAGTATTAACCAGCTTTTGCAGCAGTACCTTGAAATAAGAAACAGAGAAATTGGAAACAGTCAGGAAATGTTACTCGTAACAGAAAAAGGAAAGCCGGTTTACGAAAAATTAATATACAGGGTTGTGAACAAATATTTGGAGCTGGTAACATCTTTGGAAAAAAAGAGCCCGCATGTATTGCGTCATTCTTATGCTACCCATTTATTAAATAAAGGAGCCGATTTGAATGCTGTAAAAGAACTCCTGGGGCATTCCAACCTGTCAGCAACCCAGATTTATACCCACACAACATTCGAGAAATTACATACTATATATAAACAAGCCCACCCAAGGGGTTAACTAATAAAAAGTGTTACTATGGAAATTATCATTAATTCAGTGCATTTCACCACAGATAAGAAGCTGGTGGATTTCGTAAACAAAAAAGTGAATAAGCTCGATACCTTCTTCGATGGTATCATTAATGCTGAAGTAACATTAAAAGTGCTTAAACCCGAAGCTGCCAAAAACAAAATCTCAGAAATTAAAATTTCAATACCTTCCAACGGTTACCTGTTTGCAAAAAAACAAGCCGATACGTTTGAAGAAGCAACTGATTTGGCTGTAGATGCCCTTCGTAAACAACTCGGTAAATTTAAAAATAAACTTAAGAGCAAATAAAATTCATTTTTTGCCAACAGATTTTTAGATTTTTAAAATAATATTTTTACATTTGCACACCCTTTTTAGGGGCGTTTCAGGAACTGTTGAATTTAAAGTAGTTTCACCTTATTTACTGATAGTTAAGCGTTTTTTTAACAGGTTGAAGTGGTAAATATTTTTCGTGTTTTTAGTTTGAATTAGATAAAGACACGCGGTTTGTCTTCAGTTTTTGATAAAATTTTGTAATTTTGCAGCGCATTTTAGCGTGCAATATATTGCGGGAGTAGCTCAGTCGATAGAGCATTAGCCTTCCAAGCTAAGGGTCGCGGGTTTGAATCCCGTCTCCCGCTCAAAAAAATTGAGACTGGAGTTTTAAGCCAATTGCTTTTAACTCCTGTCTTTTTGTGTGTTTAAAGGCCGGAGTAGCTCAGGGGTAGAGCGCATCCTTGGTAAGGATGAGGTCACGAGTTCAATTCTCGTCTTCGGCTCAAATGAATTTAGATAATAATTAAAAAAAGATGAAGTTATGGCTAAACAAACATTTGTAAGGGACAAAGACCATGTTAATATTGGTACTATTGGCCACGTTGACCACGGTAAAACTACATTGACCGCTGCTATCACTATGGTATTGGCCAAAAAAGGCCTTTCAGAAATTAAATCATTCGATTCAATTGATAATGCTCCTGAAGAAAAAGAAAGGGGTATTACCATTAATACAGCTCACGTAGAGTATCAGACTGAAAAACGTCACTATGCTCACGTTGACTGTCCCGGTCACGCTGACTATGTGAAAAACATGGTTACTGGTGCTGCCCAAATGGACGGTGCTATTATTGTAGTTGCTGCAACCGACGGTCCTATGCCACAAACTCGCGAGCATATCCTTTTGGCCCGTCAGGTAAACGTTCCTAAACTCGTTGTATTCATGAACAAAGTGGACATGGTTGACGACGAAGAATTACTGGAACTGGTAGAAATGGAAATCCGTGAATTACTCGACTTTTACGAATTCGACGGTGACAATACTCCTGTTATCATGGGCTCTGCATTAGGCGCAATGAACGGAGAAGCTAAGTGGGAAGACAAGGTGATGGAACTGATGGATGCAGTTGATACATGGATTCCTCTTCCTCCCCGTGAAGTTGACAAGCCATTCCTGATGCCCGTTGAAGACGTTTTCTCAATTACCGGACGCGGAACAGTTGCAACCGGACGTATCGAAACCGGGAAGGTTCATACAGGTGATGAACTCCAGTTAATTGGTTTGGGCGCTGAAGGACGTAAAACCGTTTGTACAGGTGTTGAAATGTTTCGTAAAATCCTTGATGACGGACAAGCTGGTGACAACGTTGGTTTGTTGCTTCGTGGTGTGGATAAAAAAGAAATCAAACGTGGACAGATTTTGGCAAAACCTGGTTCTATTACTCCGCACACCAAATTCAAAGCTGAGGTGTATGTATTGAAAAAAGAAGAAGGTGGTCGTCATACTCCCTTCCACAATAAATATCGTCCACAGTTCTACCTGCGTACCCTTGACGTAACTGGTGAAATTCATTTACCCGAAGGTCGTGAAATGGTTATGCCTGGCGATAATGTGTCAATTGAAGTAGAATTGATTTACCCTGTAGCTCTGAACGTAGGTTTGCGTTTCGCAATCCGCGAAGGCGGGCGTACTGTTGGTGCCGGACAGGTAACCGAAATTATTGATTAATCTGTTACAAACTGATTAGAATATAAAAGTCCCGGGCCATTGGTCCGGGACTATTTAACGGAAGAAACTCAATGCGGGAGTTTTTGTTTTATTGTAAGTTCGACTCTTACCTTCCGTACATTAATAACCAAAAGTTAAAATGAAATTAAAAATTTATTTGCAGGAGGCTTACGACGAACTGGTTCACAAAGTGACCTGGCCTACCTGGAAAGAACTGCAAAGCAGTGCATTGGTTGTAATGGTTGCTTCCTTTATTATATCACTCGTAATTTTCGTTATGGATCTGTCATTCAGAAACATAATGGAGTTTATTTATGGATTGTTTTATTAATTGAAACCCGGAGATCAAAAATGAGCGACACAACAAAAAAATGGTATGTTCTTCGTGCAATTGGAGGTAAGGAGAAGAAAGTAAAAGAATATATCGAACACGAAATCGCAAATGGTGATCTGAAGGGTTTTGTTGAACAGGTTTTAATACCTACGGAAAAAGTTTATCAAATCCGAAACGGTAAAAAAATCAGCAAAGAGCGAAACTTTTTTCCCGGTTATGTTCTGATTGAAGCTACATTGGTAGGAGAAGTGGCACATACGTTACGGAATGTGCCCAATGTTATTGGATTTCTTGGCGACACCAAAGGTGGAGATCCGGTACCAATGAGGCAAAATGAAGTGAACAGAATTTTGGGAAGAGTAGATGAACTTGCTGAAACCGATGAAGAATTGAATATTCCATTCGTGGTAGGAGAAACCGTAAAAGTAATCGACGGACCATTCAACGGCTTTAACGGAACCATTGAGGCAATCAATGAGGAGAAGAAAAAGCTGCAGGTGATGGTGAAGATTTTTGGACGTAAAACGCCTTTGGAACTTAGCTTCATGCAGGTTGAAAAGGAATAGTAACGCTTTATTATTTTATTTATGGCGAAAGAAATTGCTGGATTAATTAAATTACAAATCAAAGGTGGGGCGGCAAATCCGTCACCACCGGTGGGACCAGCATTAGGTGCCAAGGGAGTTAATATAATGCAGTTTTGTAAACAGTTTAACGGTCGTACACAAGACCAGGCCGGGAAAATTCTCCCGGTAATTATTACTGTTTTCAGCGACAAGTCGTTTGACTTTATTATTAAACAACCTCCCGTAGCAGTACAATTGCTCGAAGCAGCTAAAGTAAAAAAAGGTTCTTCTGAACCACATGTCAGTAAAGTTGCTGCAGTTACCTGGGATCAGGTAAAACAAATTGCAGAAGGGAAAATGGCTGACCTGAATTGCTTTACGGTTGAATCGGCAATGAGAATGGTAGCTGGAACTGCCAGAAGTATGGGAATTACCGTTAAAGGTGCTTCACCATTCAAAAATTAAAATTAAATCTTTTAAGATGGGTAGAATTACGAAAAATAAAAAAGCTTCTCTTGATAAACTCGATAAAGGAAAAGCTTACTCAATTGATGAAGCAGCTCAATTGGTAAAGGAAATTACCTTCACCAAGTTCGACGCTTCAGTTGATATTGACGTAAGACTGGGAGTTGACCCAAGAAAAGCTAACCAGATGGTTAGAGGCGTAGTTTCTTTACCCCATGGAACAGGAAAAGAGATTCGTGTGCTCGCTTTGGTTACTCCTGATAAAGAGGACGAAGCCAAAGAAGCCGGAGCGGATTATGTAGGTTTAGATGATTATATCGAAAAAATCAAAGGCGGATGGACCGATGTGGACGTGGTTATTACCATGCCCCCCGTTATGGGAAAAGTTGGTCAGCTGGGACGTATTTTAGGTCCCCGCGGTTTAATGCCTAACCCTAAAAGCGGCACTGTTACCATGGAAGTGGGTAAAGCAGTCAGCGAAGTAAAACAGGGTAAAATTGATTTTAAAGTAGATAAATTTGGTATTGTACATACATCAATTGGAAAAATTTCTTTTCCCCCGGAAAAGATTAGAGAAAATGCCGTTGAGTTTATCAAAACCATTATCAAATTAAAACCTGTAGCCGCAAAAGGTACTTACGTAAAGAGCATCTATCTCTCCAGTACCATGAGCCCTGGTATTAAAGTTGAACCAAAGTCAGTTTCTGACAAAACAGAGTAGAAATGAAAAGTACAGAAAAACAAGTTATTATTAATAACCTAAAGGATCAGATTGATTCGTACAGCCATTTTTACCTTGCTGACATTAGTGGTTTAAATGCTGAAGATACCAGCAATTTAAGGAGACTGTGCTTCAAACAAGACGTAAAACTGGTTGTTGCAAAAAACACCCTTCTGCGTAAAGCACTTGAAGGTTCAAACAAGAACGCTGAAGAGCTTTACGAAGCGCTCAAGGGAAACACATCAGTCATGTTTACCGAAACCGGTAACGTGCCTGCAAAACTGATAAAAGACTTTAGTAAAAAGCGTAAAAAGCCTGTCTTAAAGGCTGCTTATGTTGAGGAAGCTGTTTATATGGGTGCCGACCAACTCGAAGCACTGATTGCAGTGAAATCTAAAAACGAACTTATCGGCGATGTTGTTGCCCTGTTACAATCACCAATGCAAACATTACTCTCACAATTGCAGTCTGGTGGTAATACAATACATGGTGTTCTCGAAACACTGAAAGAGAGAGAATAATTTTTTTAGAAATCTTTAATAAAAACAAATAAAAATGGCAGATTTAAAACAGCTTGCAGAAGAGTTGGTAAACTTAACTGTTAAAGAGGTTAACGAATTAGCTGGAATTCTGAAAGACGAATACGGTATTGAACCAGCCGCAGCTGCAGTAGCAGTAGCAGGCCCCGCCGCCGCTGGTGGCGAAGAAGCCGCAGCAGAGCAAACTGAATTCGATGTAATTTTGAAAGCAGCTGGTCAGTCTAAACTGGCAGTAGTTAAGCTCGTGAAAGAATTAACCGGCCTTGGCCTGAAAGAAGCCAAAGCAGTGGTTGACGAAGCTCCGAAAGCAATTAAAGAAAAAATTTCCAAAGATGAGGCAGAAGCCCTTAAAAATCAGTTGGAAGAAGCAGGAGCAGAAGTTGAAGTTAAATAATCGCAATCAGACCTTTTTTAAGGTTGTATGGTTTAGAACCTTGTCAGGCAAGGTTCTAAACCTTTTTGTGTATTTATATTTTATATAATTAACCTGTATAAATACATGTCAGTAAATACAAAAATAGAGAGGATAAATTTTTCCTCAACACAGACAAGGTTTGATTACCCTGACTTTTTAGAAGTTCAAATTAAATCATTTAAAGAGTTCTTCCAGTTAAATTCTACGCCAGAAAAGCGGAAGGAGGAAGGACTGTGGCGTGTATTCGAAGAAAATTTCCCGATAACTGATACCCGGAACAATTTTGTTCTGGAGTTTCTCGATTATCAGGTAGATCCGCCACGGTATTCCATTCACGAATGTATCGAGCGTGGATTAACTTTTAGTGTGCCGGTTAAAGCCAGGTTAAAACTGTATTGTACAGACCCTGAACACGAAGATTTTGATACCGTGGTTCAGGATGTATATCTGGGAACTGTGCCCTACATGACCGAAAAAGGTACCTTTATTATCAATGGTGCTGAACGGGTTATTGTATCGCAGCTGCACCGATCTCCGGGCGTTTTCTTTGGGCAAAGTTTGCATGCCAATGGTACCAAACTTTATTCCGCACGAATTATTCCGTTTAAGGGATCGTGGATCGAATTTGCAACCGACATCAACAGTGTCATGTTTGCATACATCGACCGGAAAAAGAAATTGCCGGTAACCACACTTTTAAGAGCCATTGGTTACGAAAGCGACAAGGACATCCTTGAAATTTTTGATCTGGCCGATGAAGTTAAAGTTTCGAAAACCGGACTTAAAAAAGTTGTAGGCAGAAGACTGGCAGCCCGTGTTTTAAAATCATGGGTTGAAGATTTTGTTGATGAAGACACCGGAGAAGTGGTTTCAATTGAACGTAATGAGGTTATTATTGACAGGGAAACTGTTTTGGAGGATGACCATATTGATGAAATTCTCGATTCAGGAGTGAAAACTATTCTGATTCATAAAGACGACCAGCGTCAGCAGGATTTTGCCATTATTTACAATACACTGCAAAAAGATCCGTGTAACTCCGAAAAAGAAGCTGTTCTTCATATCTACCGACAGTTGAGAAATGCTGAGCCACCAGATGAAGCCACAGCACGTGACGTTATTGACAAATTATTCTTCTCCGATAAACGTTACGATCTTGGAGAAGTGGGACGGTACAGAATTAACAAAAAACTGGGTCTTGAAGTTGACTCAGATATTCGCGTGCTGACCAAAGAAGATATTATTGAAATTATCAGATACCTCATTCAGTTGGTGAACTCCAAAACGGATGTGGATGATATCGATCACCTGAGTAACCGCCGTGTTCGCACTGTTGGAGAACAAATGTACAACCAGTTTGGAGTTGGTTTGGCTCGTATGGCACGCACCATCCGCGAAAGAATGAATGTTCGCGATAACGAGGTGTTTACGCCAATTGATTTGATAAACTCGAAAACTTTATCTTCGGTTATCAATTCATTCTTTGGAACCAACGCTTTGTCTCAATTTATGGATCAGACCAACCCGTTGGCCGAAATGACCCATAAACGCCGTATGTCGGCACTGGGACCTGGCGGGTTATCCAGAGAAAGAGCAGGTTTCGAAGTACGCGACGTGCACTACACACACTACGGAAGGTTGTGTCCGATAGAAACTCCTGAAGGACCGAATATTGGTTTGATATCCTCTTTGTGTGTATTTGCCAAAATTACTGACCTTGGGTTTATTTCAACACCATACCGTAAAGTTACTGATGGAAAAGTTGATCTTTCTGATACAGGTTCAATTTATTTAACTGCTGAAGAAGAAGAGGGAAAAATTATTGCCCAGGCCAACGCGCCTATCGATTCTGATGGATTCTTCATGAATCAAAAAGTGAAATCCAGACTCGATGGCGACTACCCTTTAATTGATAAGGAAGAAGTTGACCTGATGGACGTTGGCCCCAACCAGATTGCTTCGGTAGCTGCATCGCTTATTTCATTTTTGGAACACGATGATGCTAACCGTGCACTGATGGGATCGAACATGATGCGTCAGGCAGTTCCGTTGCTTCGTCCCGAATCTCCAATTGTTGGAACAGGATTGGAAGCCAGAGCTGCTTCAGATTCCAGGGTTCTTATCCAGGCCGAGTCCGATGGTGTTGTGGAATACGTTGATGCAACACAAATAATTGTACGGTACGATGTTACCGATGACGATCGCTTTGTTAGTTTCGATCCCGAAGTGGTGACTTATCCGCTGCAAAAATATACCAAAACCAACCAGGGTACTACAGTTGATCTGAAACCTATTGTTCTTAAGGGACAAAGAATTTCGAAAGGAGAAATTCTTTCGGAAGGTTATGCAACTGAAAAGGGAGAGCTGGCACTCGGCAGAAATCTTATGGTTGCTTTTATGCCCTGGCAGGGATATAACTATGAGGATGCCATTGTTATTTCGGAACGAATTGTACGCGAAGATGTATTTACTTCAGTTCATGTTGATGAATACAGTCTGGAAGTTCGCGATACCAAACGGGGGCTCGAGGAATTTACGTCCGATATACCTAATGTGAGTGAAGAGGCCACAAAAAATCTCGATGAGAATGGGCTAATTCGCATTGGTGCCGATGTAAAACCTGGCGATATTCTTATCGGTAAAATCACTCCAAAAGGAGAATCAGATCCTTCGCCGGAAGAAAAATTGCTGCGTGCTATTTTCGGAGATAAAGCAGGTGATGTAAAAGACGCTTCGTTGAAAGCCTCTCCATCATTGTCCGGAATTGTTATTGACAAAAAGTTATTCTCACGGGTAGCCAAAGATAAAAAAGGCAAAACTGCCACCAAAACACTTCTCGATCAAATCGATGAAAATTTTGATGGTGAAATTGCTGCATTGAGGGCTCGTTTGGAAGACAAACTCTTTACTCTTGTAAGTGGAAAAACTTCTCAGGGAGTGAAAGATTACTATGGCACTGAAGTGATTCCCAAAGGGGTTAAATTCACCTTGAAGCAGCTTCAGGAATTAGACTACCTCTCGGTTAATCCGGCAAAATGGACAACCGATAAAGATAAAAACGACTTGATCTTCAGGGTAATTAATAATTACATTATGAAGCACAAGGAAGCTGAGGCTTTTGCCCGCCGTGAGCGTTACAATGTTACCATTGGAGATGAACTGCCTGCAGGAATTATCCAGTTGGCAAAAATTTTCATTGCTAAAAAGCGGAAGCTTTCGATAGGTGATAAAATGGCAGGCCGCCACGGAAACAAAGGTATCGTTTCACGTGTGGTTCGACAGGAAGATATGCCGTTTCTTGCTGATGGAACCCCGGTTGATATTGTATTAAATCCGCTTGGTGTTCCTTCGAGGATGAACCTGGGACAGATTTACGAAACCGTTCTGGGCTGGGCCGGAAAAGAATTGGGACTGAAATTTGCAACCCCGATTTTTGATGGTGCTTCACTCGAAGAAATTTCGGAATATACCGACAAGGCAGGACTTCCACGTTTTGGTAAAACAGTACTGCATGACGGTGAAACAGGTGAACCTTTTGACCAGCAGGCAACAGTTGGAGTCATTTATATGATGAAACTGGGGCACATGGTTGAGGATAAAATGCACGCTCGTTCCATTGGACCATACTCGCTCATTACACAACAACCGTTGGGTGGTAAAGCGCAGTTTGGTGGTCAGCGTTTCGGGGAAATGGAAGTTTGGGCACTTGAAGCATTCGGTGCATCTCATATTCTGCAGGAAATTCTTACCGTAAAATCTGACGATGTAATGGGAAGGGCAAAAGCTTATGAATCCATTGTTAAAGGTGAACCCATGCCACAACCCGGCATTCCCGAGTCACTAAATGTACTGTTACACGAACTCAGAGGTCTTGGCCTCAGCATTAAGATGGAATAATCTTCCATTCTTCCTGTAATTTGGTTCTGTTATAATGATTTTTAATTAGAATTATGGCATTCAGAAAAGATAACAAAGCAAAAGGTGGTTTCTCAAAAATTTCGATCAGCCTTTCTTCTCCCGAAGAGATTCTGGAAAGATCGTATGGTGAAGTTTTGAAACCGGAAACAATAAACTACAGAACTTATAAACCCGAACGGGACGGCTTGTTTTGCGAGCGTATTTTCGGACCTGTGAAAGATTACGAATGCCATTGCGGTAAATACAAACGAATTCGTTACAAAGGAATTGTTTGCGACCGCTGTGGAGTTGAAGTAACAGAGAAAAAAGTTCGCCGCGAACGTATGGGGCACATTGCCCTGGTTGTTCCGGTGGCTCACATCTGGTACTTCCGTTCGTTACCAAATAAAATCGGATACCTGCTTGGATTACCTACCAAAAAGCTCGATTCCATTATTTACTACGAACGTTACGTAGTAATTAATCCGGGTGTTAAAGCGGTCGACGGGGTAAAACAACTCGATTTTCTGACCGAAGAGGAATACCTTGATATAGTTGATACCCTTCCGAAAGAAAACCATATTCTTGATGATGAAGACCCAAATAAATTCATCGCAAAAATGGGAGCTGAAGCGTTGTATGAAATACTGAGCAGGATTGATTTGGATGACTTGTCGTTTACTTTAAGGCATAAGGCAAACACCGAAACTTCTCAACAAAGGAAAAACGAAGCATTGAAACGACTCCAGGTTGTTGAAGCTTTCAGGGCCAGTAAAAATCTGAACCGCCCCGAATGGATGATTGTTCGCGTTGTTCCTGTAATTCCACCCGATTTAAGGCCACTTGTTCCGCTGGATGGCGGACGTTTTGCAACTTCCGATTTAAATGACCTTTACCGCAGGGTAATCATTCGAAACAACAGGTTGAAAAGGCTGATTGAAATTAAAGCACCCGAGGTCATACTTCGAAATGAGAAACGAATGTTGCAGGAAGCTGTGGATTCGCTTTTCGATAATTCAAGAAAATCGAATGCCGTAAAAACCGAAAATAACCGGGCATTGAAATCGCTTTCCGACAGTTTGAAAGGGAAACAGGGACGTTTCCGCCAGAACCTGCTCGGTAAACGTGTTGACTATTCGGCCCGTTCGGTTATTGTGGTAGGCCCGAAATTGAAAATTCACGAATGTGGTCTTCCAAAAGATATGGCTGCCGAACTTTACAAGCCTTTTGTAATCAGGAAACTGATTGAACGTGGCATTGTAAAAACGGTTAAATCTGCCAAAAAGATTGTGGATCGTAAAGACCCGGTAGTTTGGGAAATCCTGGAAAATGTTTTGAAAGGACATCCGGTTCTGCTGAACCGTGCACCCACACTGCACAGGTTATCCATTCAGGCATTCCAGCCGGTAATGATTGAGGGGAAAGCCATTCAGTTGCACCCATTGGTTTGTACCGGTTTTAACGCCGACTTTGATGGTGACCAGATGGCTGTTCACCTTCCGCTAGGAAATGCTGCTATCCTGGAAGCCCAGTTGCTAATGCTTGCTTCACATAACCTGCTAAACCCTGCCAACGGTGCTCCAATTCAGGTTCCGTCTCAGGACATGGTTCTTGGTTTATACTACATGACCAAGCCACGCGAAGGTTCAAAAGGTGAAAGAATGACTTTCTATTCACCCGAAGAAGTAAAAATTGCATACGAAGAAAAAGCTGTGGAACTCCACTCCATTATAAAAGTGAAGGTGGAAGATGTGGATGAAAACGGCGAATATTTTAAACATATTATTGAAACGACTGTTGGCCGGATACTGTTTAATGAATTTGTTCCGCGGAAAGTGGGATATATTAATCAGTTGCTTACCAAAAAATCGTTACGCACCATTATTTCCGATGTTTTTAAAAGATGTGGAAATGCCGAAACGGTTGCATTCCTCGATGCCATCAAAGACCTGGGTTATCACATGGCATATCGCGGAGGATTGTCGTTTAACATCGACGACGTAATTATTCCGGAAGATAAAGAATCCATTGTGGGCAGTGGTTACGAGGAAGTTGAAGAGGTAATTGCCAACTACAACATGGGTTTTATTACCAACAACGAGCGGTACAACCAGGTTATTGATATCTGGACACATGCCAACTCGAAACTGACCCACTCTGTAATGAAAACCATTAGTACTGACAAGCAGGGTTTCAATTCAATTTATATGATGCTTGACTCCGGAGCCCGTGGTTCCAAAGAGCAGATTCGTCAGCTATGCGGAATGAGGGGATTGATGGCCAAACCTCAAAAG
>JAZBNQ010000423.1:0-9637 GCA_036350775.1 Mariniphaga sp. | reverse complement strand
TTTTCAGGAGATTGCTTTTGAAGTGGCCCGAAAGTTTTTTGGTGAAGATGTGGATGAAGCAAGCCTTAAAGAGATTGTTTACGATACGCTGGAATTCGACTGCCCTGTTGTAAAAGTTCTCGAAAATACTTGGTCGCTGGAGTTGTTTCACGGGCCAACCCTGGCGTTTAAAGATGTGGGCGCCCGGTTTATGGCACGGTTGCTCAACTATTTTCTAACCGGAAATGACAAACAGGTACATGTGCTGGTAGCTACTTCGGGCGACACGGGCAGCGCCGTGGCGAATGGATTTCTAGGAGTTGAAGGTATTCATGTTCATGTGCTTTATCCCAAAGGGAAGGTGAGTAAAGTGCAGGAATCGCAGTTTACTACGTTGGGGCAAAACATTACCGCTTTAGAAGTGGACGGAACGTTTGACGATTGCCAGCTTCTGGTTAAAACCGCTTTTCTGGATGAGGAATTGAATAAAAAACTGTTATTGACTTCTGCAAATTCAATTAACGTGGCGCGTTTTCTGCCACAGGCTTTTTATTATTTCAATGCGTATGCCCGACTAAAAGAACGGCGAGCACTTCAAAATAAAGAGTTGGTAGTTTCGGTTCCCAGCGGAAATTTTGGCAACTTAACTGCAGGCTTATTTGCCCGTGAAATGGGACTACCGGTTACCCAGTTTTTGGCTGCTAACAACGAAAACGATGTGGTTTACGAATATTTAAAAACCGGTAAATACATTCCGCGTCCTTCGGTGGAAACCATTGCCAATGCCATGGATGTTGGGACGCCCAGTAATTTTGACCGGATTTTGGATTTGTACAACCATTCGCACGATAAGATTTCGTCGGTAATAAAAGGATTTAGGTATTCCGATAAACAGATACGGGAATCCATTAAAAAGGTGTTTGAGAAAACCGGTTACATGTGCGATCCTCACGGAGCATGTGGTTTCATGGCCCTGGAAGAGTTTTTGGAAACAGGCCAGGTTGGTGTATTTCTGGAAACAGCACACCCGGCCAAATTCACTGAAACAGTGGAAAAAGTTGTAGGCAGTGGAAATATTCCTTTACCTCAAAAACTGGCTGAATTTATGAAAGGAAAAAAGAAGGTAATTTTTATGAGCAGTGATTTTAATCAGTTCAGAAATTACCTTACTGGCCTTTATTGAAGTGTTTCCTCAACTGAACATTTTTATTATAACAACGTTTTGCTAACAAAACGGTCTGGATTTCGTATAGATATTTTAAAAACTGTGTTAATTTTGAGCCGGTTAAATTCGATTTGACATTTTTGTTTTTAAGGAATGTGATAAAACCAACTTTATGAGACAACTTAAAATTACCAAGCAAGTTACTAATCGTGACACCTTGTCGCTTGATAAGTATCTGCATGAAATTGGGAAGGTGGAGTTGTTGTCTGCAGAAAGAGAAGTTGAACTCGCCAAACGAATTAAAAAAGGAGACCGCGAAGCTCTTGAAGAACTTATTAAAGCCAACCTTAGGTTTGTAGTTTCTGTTTCAAAACAATACCAAAACCAGGGATTGAGTTTACCAGATTTAATTAATGAAGGAAATCTGGGATTAATTAAAGCTGCAGAGCGCTTTGATGAAACAAGAGGATTCAAGTTTATTTCTTACGCCGTTTGGTGGATTCGTCAATCGATTTTGCAGGCACTTGCCGAACAGTCCCGAATCGTGCGTTTACCGCTGAACAAAATTGGGTCAATTAATAAAATCAACAAATCGTTTAATAAACTGGAGCAGGAATACCAGCGTGATCCAACCATCGACGAAGTGGCTGAACTCATGGAATCTACCTCCGAACTGGTTGAAGATGCCATGAATTTTTCAAGTGTACATGTTTCAATGGATGCTCCGCTACGTGACGAAGAAGTGAATAACATGTATGATGTTATGTTGAACGACGATTCACCCAGTCCGGACTCTGGCCTTATTAACAGTTCTTTACGATTGGAAATAGAGCGTTCACTTGCTACTTTGGGAGATCGGGAAGCAGATATTCTTCGTTATTATTTTGGATTGAACGGGTGTTCTCCTCATACGCTTGAAGAAATTGGCGATACCTTTGGGCTTACCCGCGAAAGAGTTCGGCAGATTAAAGAAAAAGCCATCAAAAAATTACGAAATCAATACCGGAACCGTTTACTGAAAGCCTATCTCGGGCAATAATTATTCTAATTTTATGACAAAACCAAAAATTGCACCTTCAATTCTTGCAGCCGATTTTAATAATTTGGGAAGAGACATTCAGATGATTAATGAAAGTGAAGCAGATTTTATTCACTGTGATGTGATGGACGGTGTTTTTGTGCCGAATATTTCTTTTGGAATTCCCATTATTCAGCATGTGAAAAAAATCGCTGAAAAGCCGCTGGATGTTCATCTGATGATTGTGAATCCTGAAAATTATATTGAGGCTTTTGCCGAAGCAGGTGCATCCTGGCTTACGGTGCACTATGAAACTTGTCCACACCTGCATCGCACGGTAAATCATATCAGGGAATTTGGAATGAAAGCCAGTGTTTGCCTGAATCCGCACACGCCGGTTAGCGTTTTGGATGATATTATTTCTGAACTGGATATGGTGCTTCTAATGTCGGTTAACCCTGGTTTTGGCGGACAGGAATTTATTCATCATACCTATAAAAAAGTAAGGCAGCTTAAAAAGCTTATATTGGAAAGTAAGTCGGAATGTTTGATTGAAGCGGACGGGGGAGTAAATTACGACACCGGTCAAAAGTTGGTAGAAGCAGGTGTTGATGTGCTTGTAGCCGGCAGTTTTGTTTTTGGTTCTGAAAATCCGACAGAAACCATCCGAAACCTCAGGAACATTTAACATTTTCTAAAGAACGTTCGCAGAGCTGTTCGTTTTCATTTTTAAATTTTGATGGTACATCGCGCAAAATACATTCTGCAAGACAAGCGGAACAGGCAGATTGTGAAGTTGAAGAACCAGGGTTTTTGTCAACTGATTGAAGCAATTTTTTCCGCTTCAGTTTTTTGAAAATTTTAAAAACCGCAAGTCCAATTGCAATTACAATAATTAGGTATGTAATAATTTCCTGGACCATTTTTTTACAGAAAAAGGTTTGCCAAATTGTATACTAAAAATGCTGTTATCCATGCCAGCGCTGTAGTGTAAACTACAACAAAAGCAGCCCATTTCCACGATCCGGCTTCGTTTTTAATTGTGGCTATAACGCCTACACACGGGAAATAAAGCAGAATAAAAACCAGGAATGCAAGTGCAGCAGGCAGGGTAAATACCTTTTCGCCCTGACGTTTACCAGTGGTGTGAATTTCATTTTGCAATTTTTGCTGAAGATTAACTGTCGATTCATCGGCACTACTTTGGTATAAAACGCCCATGGTGCTCACCACAATTTCTTTGGCAGGTAATCCGGCTACAAGGGCAATGCTCATTTTCCAGTCGAAACCCAGCGGGCGCATAATCGGTTCAATTCCCTGCCCAATTCGTCCGAGGTACGAGTTAATCAGCCGGTCGGCTTCCCTTGTCTGCCAGACATCCGTTATCAGTTCTTCTTTTTGATTTTCAGAAAAATCAGTATTGGACTCAATGGCAATCAGCTGTTTTGTGAAATTTTCAGTTTGTGCCGATTCGCGCGGGAAATATCCCAATGCCCAAATAATAACTACACCAAGCAAAATAATAGTTCCGATTTTTTTCAGGTAGTGCTGGGTTTTATCCCACATGTGGTAAATAATGGTGCGCAGGGTGGGCAAACGGTACGACGGCAATTCCATTACAAACGGGGTTTCCTTGTTTTTGAAAACTGTTTTGTTGAGAATTTGAGCGGTTAAAAATGCAAAGGCAATTCCAACAGCATAAATTCCAATTAAAATAAGCGCCTGGTATTTTATGAAAAAGGCTGAAATGATAAGAATGTAAACCGGCAATCGGGCACTGCACGACATAAACGGTACAATTAGCATGGTAAGCAGCCGGTCGCCACGGTTGCGCATGGAGCGCGTTGCCAGAATGGCTGGCACATTGCAGCCAAAACCCATCACCAGGGGAATAAATGAGCGTCCGTGCAGGCCAAACCTGTGCATAATGTTGTCCACAATAAAAGCAGCCCGTGCCATGTACCCCGATTCCTCGAGCAGGGAAATGAAAAAGAAAAGAATGAGAATGTTGGGCAAAAAAACCAGCACACTTCCGGCACCACTTATTATACCGTCAGTAACCAGGTCTTTAAGCATTCCATCGGGCATAATTCCCGAAATAAAATTATCCAAAGCTATAACGCCCAGATCAATCCATTCCATTGGAAAAGCGCCCAGGTTAAACGTGGCATAAAACATCAAAAACAAAATGGCTGTAAAAATGGGTAATCCCCAATACCGATGGGTGAGTACATCGTCAATTTTTTCTGAATTGGATCTTTGTTTTCGCAGCGGATTTTTGAATGTTTCTTTGAGTGCGCCTGTTATAAATGCGTATTTGGCATCGGTGATTACTGTTTCACTTTGTTCATTATAAAGCGATTCAATTTTTTTTATCTCCCTTTCAGTCGTATTTTTAATTTCAGTAAAATTGGAATAATCCTCAAGCAATTCCTGAATATGCATATCTTTTTCAAGCAGTTTCAACGCAATAAAACGCGAAGAAATTTTATCAGTAACAGGTTTGTCTTCCTTAACTTTTTCCCTGATTTTCCGGATGGAATCTTCCAAATCTTTTCCATAGTTAATGTGTACATGCCGGGTAATTGTGTCGCGTCCTTCAAAAACTTCAATCACCTTGTCAATCAGGTCGTCCAAACCAATTCCTTTTGAACTGATGGTAGGAATGAAGGGAATGCCCAATAAACGGGATATTTCGTTGTAATTGAACTGTATTTTTTTTCGTTCCAAATCATCAAACATGTTCAGCGCGCAGACTATACGCAGGTCCATGTCAATGAGTTGGGTGGTGAGAAATAGATTTCGTTCAATATTGGTGGAGTCGATTACATTGATTACAATGTCAGGAGTTTTTTCGTAAATGAACTCCCTTACAAATATTTCTTCGTTTGAATAAGCCGTTAAACTGTAAGTGCCGGGTAAATCGTAAAAATTGAAGGAGTAACCTTTGGCCTTTAATTTGGCTTTTTTAATGTCGATGGTTACCCCGCTGTAATTTCCAACTTTTTCCTTCGATTTTGAAATGAAATTGAAAAGCGTGGTTTTTCCGCAGTTGGGATTTCCTACCAGGGCAATGTTAATGGTACGGGTTCGTTCAGATTGGTTTACAAGTTCAATTTTACGATCGATTACACCTTCATAACTGCCGTTTTTCGACGTGTCGAATTCACTCAAAGGGACCACTTCAATGCGGTCTGCTTCCGACTTGCGCAGTGAAACGTTATAGTCCAGAATTTTAAATTCGATGGGGCCTTTAAACGGAGCACTTTTAATCACTTTCACCTCTTTACCCTTCACAAATCCCATTTCTGAAATCCTCCGGCGAAATGAACCATGACCAAGTAATTTCGTAATGATTACTGTTTCCTGATATTTTACCTCACTCAACTTCACAATCAGTCAGCCCTTCTTTTTATTTAAATTAAATTAAAACAGGCCTGCAAAGATATTTAAATTCCCTGTAAATAAAACAGGGTAAAATTCATCCTCATTTCTTATTGTAATAACTTCTGGTTATTTTTGCCGTTCAATTGAATTGAATGAAAGACGAAGAATTTTATAACGACATACAAAAGTTGTTTGAAGACCTGCCTGGTAATTTCAATATTTTGGAAGAGCAAATTGATTTGGAAGTTCAGATGAAATATTTTGATATTTCAAGAAAAGTGAGAGAAGATGAAGCTGAAAAAAATTACCTGGAATTATCGGACAATCTTTTTATGCCCGAAACCGACCTTGATCAGAAAAAAGAGATTCTAATTGGGCTTGCCGGTACCGACGATGTGAAAGCTTACCGTACGCTGGAAAAGTTTTTGAAGCAAGCCGGTCCTGAAATCAGAAGTTGGGCTGTGCTTGCCGTTCAGGAAAACCGCATGTTGCTGCAAACCTCACTGCTCGACGAACAGCAGTATTTTATTTCCACCGGTTTGGGCGGGAAAGGAAAAAAATTACGTTACTACCTGGTTTTTATTAACCGAAACCAGAACGGGTTGCTTACTAAAACGCAGCAGAAACTGGTTAAAGATGAACTTATATTTGGTTTGAAACCGGTTGAGGGTGAATTTGAATCCATTGATTTTTCTGAAGGATTTTGTACATCTCTTGTCCTTTTGCCGGTAACTGCCGACATCAAAAAGGTTTTTAGCAACGTAGTGGAAGAGTGTAACCAGTATGGCGATTTTTTGGAAGAAGACATGATTATTACCAACGTAAAGGTATTGTCGCGCAACGAAATACTGGACATTATTAATAAACAAAATAATTTGGAACTGCCCGATGGACTGGAAGAAGAGGAAGATTAACGTAGCCATTCAGGTTTTGCCGGAAGCTGACGGGAAAATAAAATACGAACTGGTTGACCAGGCCATTGAGGCCATTCAATCGTTAGGGTTCTATTACAAGGTTTGTCCGTTTGAAACCGTGGTGGAATGTAATTTCGAAGCACTCCCCGGACTGCTCGAAAAAGTGCATGAAGCCTGCAATATTGCCGGTACAGATCGCATGTTAACCAACCTCAAAATTCAGGTCGATTTTCACGAAAACGTAACAATCGGCGACAAAATGGAAAAGTACCGCTAAAGTTTTATGCCTTTTGGCAAAAAGTATTATATTTGCACCGCTTTTTTAAGCAGGAACGTTCTAAAAAAATAATGGACTTGTAGCTTAATTGGATAGAGCACCTGACTACGGATCAGGAGGTTGGGGGTTCGAGTCCCTCCAAGTTCACTTGATAGTCAAAGAGTTGCAAGAGTTGAAATTGTAGCTCTTTTTTATTTGCACAATAATTATACAACCGAATCAATTTCTTTCCTGATTTTTCGGATTCCTTCAACAATTTTTTTCTGCTGTTCAGGTCGCGGGTTACGGTGTCCTGAAAAATAATGCCCCAGTTGGCGTTGATTGATTCCTGTTACACGGGAAATAGCGGAACGTGTAAGAACCCCATCGAAATAATGAAGAATTGCCCTGATATTAAGCTCAAAATCGAATTCAAAATTATCTTTTAATACATTTGGTATTTCTTCTTCATCTTCTGCCATACCCTCTAAATGAAATTTTAAAGCATCTGAATATGCCTTTTTAACACCATCCAAAGTTTTATGTGTTGCAACGCAACCAGGTATTTCATTGCTGTAAGCACCATAATTGTTCTCCCAATCAATAATTACTTTTATTGTTTTCATATTTTTTTCCAACCAGCTTGTTTAAAAATGCTATTTAATAAAAATTGCGATAATGTTTCACTCGGTTTTCCATTTATAGTAACTCTTCCCTTTTTTTCAGGATGCTTAAATTGGCGATGACTTCCTTTTTGAGCAATTAGAATCCAACCATCCTCTCGAAGCATTATTAATATTTCTGCAACCTTATAGCTTCTCAATTGTATTGATATTTATTTCTCAAAGATAGTAAAAATACTATTGCTGTGTGCAACCGATGTTGTCATTAGTGGAAATAATTCAATGTTTTTTTAGCTTAATCTAACATTTGTTTCGTGCACACGGACTGTTGGTTATAAACAACCCAAACAAACCGCCGAAAACCAAACTTTGAATCACATCTGTTTGCGAAAGGGAATCCATGTACAATCCTTCGGTAAAATAGAAAAAGGCAAATCCTGCAACCGCTCCTAGCACAATTCCCAAAAGGGTTCTCCGCAACTGTTTCGATTTTAAAATTCCTTTTATTCCCTTATTTTCAGACTGAAGTTCCAGCTTTTTTGTTTCGATTTTCATTTCTGTGACATTTAATCATACAAATATATAGATATATTGTTGTTTTCAAACAGATGCATCATTTTCTGTTTTTTTCGTTTATTTTAAAATCAAAAATTGACTGTATGAACACTACAAAAAACTGCTGCCGGATTTTCCCTTTCATTTTATTTCTGATTTCCTGTCTGATTGCTTTGGCTATGTGGTATTTGGATGAAGGAATTCACTCTTTTTCTTTTTTAACAGACAAACATGAAATTTTCAATTTTCTCGGAACAGCTTTGTTTATTGCCGTTTTACCCATTGGCATTTTTTACCTGGCTTCAGAAAAAGAACGGTACAGTGAAAATGCAAAAAAATTAGCTCTTTTGGGTTTTATGCCGGCACTGATGGTTTTGGTTTTTCAACTGATTTAATGAATAGAGAATTGGATAGTTGATTTTAGATTTTATCCTTATTTTTGTTGAGAATATTTAAAACGAGTTTTTTATAATGAATATCATCAGTCAGCATATCGATCAAATTGTGAAACTTTGTCAAAAGAATGAAGTGAATTCTTTGTTTGCCTTTGGCTCTGTAACAACCAATAATTTCACCGACGAGAGCGATATTGATTTAGTTGTGGACATTGAAGATAATGACCCGGTTAGTTACACAGAAAAATATTATAATCTTAAGTTCCGGCTTGAGGAAATACTGAAAAGGAAAATTGATCTTTTGGAAATGAAAGCTATCAGAAACCGTTTTCTGAAAAATGAAATTGATCGTACCAAAATACAAGTTTATGGAGCGTGAAATTTATGTCTGGCTCGAAGATGTTAAATTGGCCATCGATGAAATTGAACAATTTTTGCCCCGGCAAGCTAAACTTTTTTGAATCTAATAATTCCCCCTGGCTATGCCATGGGGTTCCGCTTTTTCTCCCTCATTGAGGGGAGAAGTCAGCCTCTATGGCTGACAGAGGGGTGAAATAAAGAAAATTCGGTTTTCAGCGATTTAGCTGAAATGAAATTGGCGCAATACTCCCTGGCTCTGCCACGGGGATAGTCAACTTCAAGAATTTTCTTTATTTATTAAGGCACCCCCAATGTATAACTATCAGCGCAAAGCTATAAAGGATTTGAAAACGACAAAGTTGGCGTTTATTTTTATAAATAATGGCTCATTATTATTTTGGAGTGCTTTAAGTTTTATCTACTTTTATTCCACGCAGAGAACGCAAAATTAAAGAAACGCCAATCCCGAAAATTTTCGGGACGCAAAGAAAAATATTCATGAATGAAAATGACATATCCTACAAAGTAATTGGTGCCGCAATTGAATTGCATAAAAGTATTGGCCCGGGGCTTTTAGAGTCTGCATACGAAAATGCCCTTGCTTATGATTTACGGGAAATGGGTTTTGATATCCGGCAACAAGTTCCTATGCCCTTTGTGTACAAAAACGTGAAACAAGAGATTGGTTACAGGCTAGACCTTCTGGTTAACAACAAAGTTATAATAGAAGTTAAGGCTGTGGAGGCTGTTGCACCGGTTCACTTTGCCCAATTACTTACCTACCTGAAACTATCAGGTTTGAAATTGGGATTACTAATAAATTTTAATTCGAAAACCTTGAAAGATAATATTCACAGAGTGGTTAACAATTTATAGTCTTTGCGCTTTTTGCGTGCAAATTTTTGCGGCTTTTGCGTGGAAAATATTACCAGCACCTCATAATAATATTTAGCCAACTCTGTTGTCTGTAATCCCCAGGGACTAT
>JAZBNQ010000422.1:0-3889 GCA_036350775.1 Mariniphaga sp. | reverse complement strand
TTCAACTCCCAAATGCAGGTTGAAAAACATGTGGAAGAGGCTTTGAAAGCGCTGAAGAAAAAGTAATCCCAACAATTCACCTCACATTTTCAATGTTTTCTACAGGTAGCCAGTCGTCCATGTTTCCAAAACCGGAGCGGTCAAATTTAAACGGAAACAGTGTTTCAAAGTTTTCCACTTCAACCAAAGTCAGGAACCTTTTTCCTGCAAAACGTTTAATTAAACCGCTGTTTAACTGCAATTTCGACTGGTTTTCCTTCACCATTTTTTCCGATTCCTCTTTGGTAAGTTTCTCCGAAAAAAATACACTTTTCACCCCGGCTTTTGCCTTAATTAATCCATCCCCGTTGTTTTCAGCGAAATATAAAATATCTGAAACTTCTACTCTTCCGTAAGGCAGTTTCCTGCCCGTTGCGCTTCTTATAATTAATGTTTTGGTGCCACTTTCAAGATTTTCGAATTCTTTCGCTTTTGCATCCAGGTAAACAATATGATCCATAAATTGAATTTTAATCATTTTATTTATTGTATTGAAAAAAGTGATTCTGTTACATTTACAGGCTTCAAATTTCTTTGGATTTGTAAAAAATGGAATTCTTTAAACTGAATTTGAAAATGTTTCAACTAACTTCGCAGGTAATCGAATAAACTATGAAACGCAGAACTTTTATCGAAGCCATTTCAGCAGGCAGCGGTTTAATACTGGCCGGAGCACCGGTTGTCATTCCGGCCGCGTCTAATCCATCCCGCAGGGTAGCAGATTTATTGCCAAAAGAACTTTCAGCAAATGTAATTATTGCAGGCGGTGGTCTTGGTGGATGTGCCGCTGCCCTTGCCGCTTGCCGGAACGGTTTGACCGTAATTATGACCGAAGAAACCGACTGGATTGGCGGACAGGTTTCGCAGCAGGGAGTGCCGCCCGACGAGCACCGCTGGATTGAAACGCACGGTGCGCCGGCTTCATATCGCGATTTCCGAAACAGGGTCAGAAATTTTTACAAACAAAACTATCCGGTAACAGTGGAAGCCAAAAACCGGGAATTTCTCAATCCCGGTGATGGTTCTGTTTCGCGGCTTTGCCACGAACCACGTGTGGCAGTGGCGGTATTGAATGACTTGCTGGCGCCATATATGAGCTCTGGAAAGTTGAAAATTCTTACGGAACATAAAGTTAAAACAGCCGAAGTTGACGGAGACAAAGTGCGCGCCGTTGAAGTAGTGAATCTAAAAAATGGCAAGTCACTTATTTTATCGGCCCCTTACTTTGTGGATGCTACAGAATGCGGCGAGTTGCTTCCACTTACCGGAACGGAATACATTACCGGCACAGAATCCAAAAGCGAAACCGGCGAGTTGCATGCACCTGAAAAGGGAAATCCCGAAAATAACCAGGCTTTTACAATGTGCTTTGCCATGGATTACCAACCCGGTGCAAACAATTTAATTGACCGGCCGGCAGATTATGATTTCTGGAAAAACTATGTTCCCCAAATGACGCCGCCGTGGGCAGGAAAACTGCTGGAATTAAATTATTCCAATCCGCGAACGTTGGAACCGAAAAACCTGGGATTTCATCCCGAAGGAAAATCAACCGGCGATTTGCTCAACCTATGGAATTACCGGCGAATCATCAACAAAAACAATTTTTTACCCGGAACCTACGACGGCGATATTACACTAGTTAACTGGCCGCAAAACGACTATTTTCCGGGAAACATTATTGATGTCAGCGAAAAGGAATTCAAAAAACATATTGATGCTTCAAAACAACTGAGTCTGTCGCTGTTTTACTGGCTCCAAACCGAGGCGCCCCGGCCCGACGGCGGATTAGGCTGGCCCGGCCTGCGCCTCCGTGGTGATTTAATGGGAACCCTGGATGGCATGGCCAAATATCCGTATATCAGGGAATCGCGGCGGATTAAAGCCGTTTTTACCGTTTTGGAAGAACATGTGGGAGCTGAAAACCGAAAAATGGTTGCGGGAGAAGAAGCAGGAAAAAAAGCAGCAAAATTTTTCGATAGTGTAGGAATTGGGTATTACCACATCGACCTGCATCCCAGCAGCGCCGGCGATAATTACATCGATTTTGCATCGTTACCGTTTCAAATTCCGCTGGGATCATTGTTGCCACAACGAATGAACAACCTGTTGCCAGCCAACAAAAACATTGGCACCACGCATATTACTAACGGCTGTTACCGTCTTCACCCGGTAGAGTGGAGCATTGGTGAGGCCGTGGGTTCCCTCATCGCTTTTTCTGCAAAGAAAAAAGTCCCGCCCCGGGCTGTGAGAGAGAAAAATGAACTTTTAACCGGATTTCAGGAATGGATTCGGAAACAAGGATTGGAAACAGATTGGCCGGAATCAATTTAAATGTATTTGTAAGGAAATAACTTAGGGCTGCCATTTCAATACTTAAAATGATCTAACTTCGCCATTATAGGAATAAAGAGAAAAAATTAATGAATTCAATTGAAAAGGCATTGATAGATTCCATTAAAAAAGGGAATCATAAATCCTTTGAGTTAGTTTTTAAAACTTACTATGGCAAATTGTGTGTTTACGCTTTTGATTACACCAAACAAATGGAAACCGCTGAAGACCTTGTTAAAGACTTTTTCGTTGATTTTTGGAGCAACCGAGAAAAAATCTCTGTGAATTCCTCGTTATCCGGATACCTTTTTAGATCGGTACACAATGCATGTATCAATTACCTTCAGCGTGTTAAAAAGAAAAACAAAACCTCATTGGTTGCTGATTTTGCAGCTATTGAAATTAAACTGAAAAACCCTTATGCTGAGGAATACCCCATAGGAAATATTTTTGCAAAAGAACTGGAAGAACAATTAAACGGGATTATTGAAAAACTTCCTGCACAATGCAGGGAAATTTTCCTGCTCAGCCGGATGGAAGGACTTCCGCATAAAATAATTGCAGAAAAACTAAACATCTCCGAGAACACAGTCAAGGTTCAAATTTTTAGAGCATTATGCAAGTTAAAAGAAACGCTTCTGTCCGTTTCCATGTTTCTTTTTTCATTCTTCGGCTAATTTTTTTAGAAATCCTGTAATACCTCTCACTAAAAATTGTGTCAATAATAGTAGAAACCAATAAATGGAAAAGAACGTAAATATATCATCGAACGAGAAAAAAGCCCTCATCGATTATTTTTCGGGCCACTTGAGTGCTGAAAATTCAACGATTCTGAATAATTGGCTCGAAAAAAGCAAAGAAAACCAACTGCTTTTCGACCAGCTTTCCGATATATGGCAATCTGCAAATTTTATAAAATACCACGAAACGATTGACGTTGAACAAGCGTGGAAAGAAATTCAGTACCGACTTAACAAAAGCAGGTCCGCACAACTGCAAACAAGATTTAATTGGCTGAAAGTTGCTGCAATTTTAATACTGGCGTTTATTTCAGGCGGAATCGTACATTATTTTTTAAGCCAAAAACCTGAACCAACTCAACCAACCTCATTTGTAGAGTATATGGCGCCGCTGGGTTCGCGTTCTTTTATTAAACTGCCCGATGGGAGCAAAATCTGGCTGAATGCAGGAACAACACTCAAATACAAAAACAACTTCGGAATTGACAATAGAGAAGTTTATCTTACAGGAGAAGCTTTTTTCGAAATTGAAAAAAATCTGCAGCTTCCTTTTATGGTTCAAACAAGCCAGATAAACATTACAGCTTTGGGAACAAAATTCAACGTAAAAGCTTATGCTGAGGAAAAAACCATTGAAACAACCCTTATTGAAGGTTCGGTAAAACTGGAAGGCAATGATTTCAAACTCGCTGAAGACGTAATTCTGAAAAAGAACGAAAAGGCAATTTTTACAAAAAAGGCACAAACGATTGAAATAAATGAAAAAAACCAATCTC
>JAZBNQ010000421.1:0-7705 GCA_036350775.1 Mariniphaga sp. | reverse complement strand
GTCACCACCAAAGGGGAAGAAATAACCATGATCAATACCTGAATCCATTTGATCTGTGACATCCAATTGCTTACAAAGCAAAAAACATTTAAAAATTTTAGCTTGTAAATTTTTTTACCAAGACAAAATACCTTATATTAGTGGACAAATTTCCATAAATATGAGTAAAAAATATAAATCTTCCACAAAAAATATGGGTAATGTTGCAGAAGCAGCCGTGTCACTTGCCTATTCCAACACACCCGAAACTATCCCTGTGTATTCTATCCTGAATGTTGATTACAAAGATGTTGCAGAACCACTTAACCGAGTTGACACCTTCAGGGAAGGCCTTAGCCGGAAGTCATTTGACCGCTTAAAAGAAATTACTGGTCTCGATAACAATACACTTGCTGAAGCACTGGGCGTTTCTTCTAAAACCATTCAACGAAAAGAAATATTCGGGGTAATTCAATCTGAAAAAATGTATGAGCTTGCTGAATTGTATGCAATGGGTATTTCCTATTTTGGGGAGGAGGGGTTTAGGCGCTGGATGGCCAGGCCTCTCTTTAGCATTGGAAACAGAAAACCCCTCGAATTAATTGATGTTTCCGAAGGTTTAATGTTGCTGAAAGCTGAAATTATGCGGTTGCAGCACGGTATTGCCATATGATTATTTACCGCATTGCACGCTCGGAATTTTGCGATACCAGCGGGGAGGGAGCGAAATTATATGGCGGCAGATGGAATCTTCCAGGTTACCCTGTACTTTACGGGAGTGCTTCTATTGCCTCTGCTTTGCTTGAAAGACTAACTGTTGATCCAGAACTTTTTGCTTCTGAGCGGTATGTTTTATACAGCATTATGGAACTGGATTGTCCGGATAAACTAATAAAAAGACCGGCAATAGCAGATTTGCCAGAAGATTGGGATGCCATCCCATTTACAAAATCGACGCAGTTGTTTGGAACAGAAATCATCCGTTCGGGGAATGTTTGTTTTGCCGTACCTTCCGTGGTTGATAAATCTTCACTTAACCTGATTCTGAACCCCGCGGCCAAAGAATTCAAATTTGTCAAGTGGAAAGTTTATCCGCTTGAACTTGACAAACGTATAATCAGATAAATCCTGAAAATACTGTTAGCCTATTCTACCTCTAATTCCAGCATTCTCGAAAGAGCTTCTAAATAAGCAGTTACCGGGTATAACTTTTCGTCGTACCACAACGAAGCAAAATAGAGCCCGATTGGTGCAGCTTTCAAACCATTTTGTTTATAGAAAGTGTTGAGCCAGATAAGTCCCGATTCACAAATTTCACGATATTCAACTGAAGCCAGGGCAGAAACAGCCAGTGCAGTTTCTTCCATTGTTCCCGGAATATTTTTTGCAGCGCCCCAACTTCCATCGCCATTTTGAACATAAACCAAATACCGGGTGCCCCTTTCAATAAGAACTTTCAAACGCTGTTTCAAATTTTTAGAGAGCCAACTATGATTTAAAGAATCTTTCAGGTAAGTAACTACTTTTGCTGTTCCGTAAACAGGATTGGTATGTTCTTTTGTTTGCTGATTTCCAAACCAAAGCGGCAGCCAGCTTCCATCTTCCCGCTGATTTTTTTCAAGGTAATTCAGGGCTTTATCAAATGATTTTTGCAGCCGCTTTTTATGTCGTAAAGAAAATTCATCCTGGTAAACATTCAACACCGACGAAAATGCCAGCAAATTATGCCCGGTAAGATCGGAGCAACTTTGGTCGAACGGTAATTTTCCCCAGCCCCTGGAAAAAGTTGGAAATCCGCCGTCGGTGTTCTGAAGACGAAATAACCATTGGCAGCCGGCAAGTACTTCTTTCTTCACCCTTTCTTTTGGCTGAAGTTTAATTAATGCCAAAATTGTTCCGGGTGTATCGTCACCATCGGGTACCGAGCCCGGATAGTTGGTCCACCCCCAGCCACCAGGCCGTGTTCCGTTAAAAGGATGAACGGTATTATTCTGAATCAGCTTAAAATGATCGGCAATTTTATCTTGCAAATCGGAATGAATAAAACCATCGAGATTTGAACGGAAAGCCTTAACAGACAAAGAAGTGACCCATGTGGACAAGTCCACGTCGATGGGCCAACCGCCATCTTCGCGCTGGGTATTTTTTAAAAACCAAATACCTTTTTTAACTACCTCTGTTTCAACATAACCGGCATTGATTAAACTCAGCGTCACAAATGCCGTTAGCGGAATGGCCTCAAGATATCCCCCGCTTTCTGGAAGCATCCGGTGTAAAATTTTTAACGCTTTCGGAATTGAAAACCGACGTACAGTTCGCCAGAAAAAATTTGAATCCTTTTTCTTGAAAATGACAATACCCACTGCCACCAATGCCGGAATTGCATAGCTTACCACGCTCAGATTCAACAGGCGATAAAATTGCCGGGGCAATAATGATAACTCAAACGGCAGTTGCGGAATGTATTTAAAAGCATCCTTGTCAGGTATTCCACAAAGACCACTCATGGCAAGAATGGGTACCGAAAAAGTATAATCTTTCTGGTAGTGCTCGAGTATAACTTTAGAAACCTGTGATGAACTGATATCGATATTTTGTTTTAAAAGATATCGGGCTATTTGCTTCTGAAAAGGAATTATCCAGTTTTTTTCCTCCCTGAACAAGTTTGCAGCGGCATATACCAGCAAACTGGTGCTCACATTCCCCGGACTTTCAGGTGTGTCGCCAAAACTACCGTCAGTATTTATATTCGATCTTAACCAGTTTAATCCACTGTTAATTTCTTTGGTATGTAATTTCGGATTATCAAAATAAAAGGCGGCAACAGCAACAGCCACCCCCAATGCACTGGATGAAAGCCGGCCTTCCCAGTATCCTTCGGGTTTTAATTCTGAAACCAGGAAGGTCCCCAATTCATTCACTCGTTGTTCTATTTCCTGTTTTTTTATCATACCAAAGTTCCCAAAGCAATTAATCCATAAAATGTATATTCCAAATCGCGCATATTATCTCCGTTTCCGGCCAGAAAAGCTCCGGCATTAAAATTTTGCTGAATCAGTGCCAGGCAGGTTGGTTTAACCAAACGTAAATCCGCACCTGCAAATTTTAATGCAACCAGGGCAACTGCAGTTGATAACAAATCGGGTTCGTCTGTTTCACGAAAAGTTTTAAAGCCTTTTCCTTCTTCAAAAAATGCATGGATTATTTTCACCTCTTTTTTAATGCTTAATCCTGCTTTTTGCCGGGCAACCAAAGTGGCTGCATGGACACTACAGGGAGATTCAGCCGAAGGAGAATAATAAAAAAGTACCGGACGGGCAAAAAAGTAAATAACTTTGTTTCTGTAGAAGGCATCAAAAACCAGTAGAAAAAGGAAAACCCTGTAAAATACACTCATCGTTCCAGCTTTCTGTAATGCTGTTTTTATGAGTTTCAACTTTGAAGGTTTTTTGAATTCATCTTTAAAAAGAATTTTACGAATAAGAATATTAGCAAATTCATCCACCGGTTCATTGCTTGTTTCGGCATTTTCAAGAATAAATTTTTGGTGATTATCCAAAGCTTTTTCCAATCCGATAGCTCTGGAAAGCCAGACACCAAAAAGAGAATAATACAATTCGGGACGACCTGCCCGGTTAGTGAAACCACCGCCTGAATGCTGACAGGACAGAACAAACTCTTTTATTTCAGACTGACTCTCAACATCGAGTGTGGCAAATCCTTTTTGCACCAATCCGATAAACTGAAAAACGATTGGAATGCCTGACGATTTAATGCTCACGATTTTGTTCTTTGAAAACCTTCCCCATTATACTGTACAATCCCAACCGCATTTTTTGATTCTGAAGGTTGTCCAGTTCCGCATAACATTTATTCACATACTTCTGAAGAAATCTTTCTGTCTGATTTTCAACATCAAACTTTTCAATATTTTTTCGGAAAAGCGAAAGATTGTTTTCGCTCAGAATACGCGAAAATGCATGGTCAACAGCAATCATTTTCTCCTGCAACAAGGCAAGTAAAAAGGGATAATCAAAAAGGTTCCCGGCAAGATTTTCTTCACGAAACTCGTTTAAATCGTCGCGAATCTGGTAAGCAATTCCAAAATATTCAGAAAATTTACGGAGAGATTTGAGTTCATCCTGCGATGCTTCACCAGCAATGGCACCTAAAAGCAGCGCTACTTTCACAGCTTCACCCGTTTTTAACCTGAAAATCTGCAAGACATCCTCTGTTGATTTTTCAGAAATCTTCGAATTCAGCAAAATATCGGCACCCTGACCTTCAGCCAGTTTCACATGCGACTCGGCAACAACTGCCAGACATTCAGCCAAAACAGCCGGCTTCAGTTGAATCTGAGCCAGCAACCGATACCCTTTCCCAATAAGGAAGTCACCCACATTAATTGCAGTCGGAATCCCATCCGTTCGGTGCAGAACAGGCTGGCCGTATCTTAATTCTTCGTCATCTTCAATATCGTCGTGCACAAGTGATGCCTTATGAAAACATTCAATAACCAGTGCCAGTTGTTGCTGAATTGTTTCAGAAACTTCTCCTGAATAAGCCTGATATGCCAATACAGCCAGCAACGGACGAATTCGCTGCCCGCCCAATCCCATCATTTTAAGCGCAAGTTTTTCGGTTTCGTTTTCAGAAGTAAAAAAGGAATTTAATACCGGAGGCTGAAAATAATCGGCCACCTGGTTTTTCAACAGCGAAACGGAAAGTGGTGTGTGTTCGCTTAAACCATTGAAGTTTTCCATTTCTGTGAACAGCCATTGATAATCCAGAGCGGTATTAGAGCAACCATCACCCAACAGCGGAATTCCGATGGCAGGCACAGCAGCCCGTGTAACCGGTTCGAACGAACGTTGCAAAACTGACATGCAACTTACACCAAGCACTGCATCGATGGCGCCCTCCTCAATCAAACCGATGGCAACCGTAGTTCCTTCTGCCACAAGTGTGGTGTAACCCAGTTTTTCGGCTTTATTCAAAATAGAATCAATTCTGCAACCCTGGCAACCGGAGCATATAAGGCCAAGTTCATCGAAAACCCCCTGGCACTGACTGTCGTTACGCAGGCATTGTGGCAACAGCAACAACCGCCGGTGAAACGGAGTAGCCATAACTGTTTCGCGCCAGATTTCGTTTCCCAGCAAAACCATGGTAAAATCGAGCAGTTCACCATTCAACCCGGCCTCCGTTAAAATATTTACAGCACTTTTTTCAAGGGTTTCAAGGTTTGACGGTGGAGAAATCCGTTTTTCGGAAACATACAAACGAACCTTTTTCCGCAAATCATTCCTGATTTCGGTTTGCGGGGGTACTTTTAATATGCGGTTTACTTCAAACATAATCTAACCATAAGCGCCTAATCCAAAAAAAGCTTTCTTTTTTGCAAACCGGTAAACCCAGCTATTTTCGGGAACAGGAATTCCCGAACCGTGACTGGGTACCTTTGGCATTTTTCTCAAACGTTCTGCTTCATTTCCCCGTCCCGAGGTATCGGCAGCACCATGTTTTTCTGCCAAATCAACCACCCAGGCAGGGTCTTCCATAATAATACAACCCGATGTTTTAAGTGGAATTTCCTGTTTCAGTTCGTTTAAAAATGTTGAATTCCGATACAATTCATCCAACGGTTTTTCGCCTGTTTTATCGGCTGCAAACTGAATTACCGGACAAGGTTCAACAAAACCCGCAGCATTTATGTGATGGCTAAGCCCTGAAGCAGCCGGACAAAGACCGTTGCCATTTTCATCCCAGTAGGCATCAATTATGGCTATGTCAAATTCTGAACGGGCATCTACCATAAACTGCCGCAACTGCTGAATTTCTTCCACACTCAGCGCCAGCTCCACCGACGGGTTTTCTCCCACCGGACGGTAAATGTAGTACCAAAGGTACGCAACGTTTTTTTGAATCAAACTATTTATAAAATCCTTAGAAAGTGCCAACTCCAGGTTCGATTTGCAAACGCTCATGGCTACACCGGTAAACAGTCCGGCAGAGGTTGCATTTTCAACGGCTTCCCAGGTGCGGCGGTAAACATTTTTACCGCCCCGGCGCAAATCGGCAACCTGCTCGTCGCCTTCGAAACTAATAAGCGGTGTTACATTGGCCACCTTTCGTAATTCTTCTGCAATTGAAGGAGTAAGCAACGTTCCGTTGGTAAAGAGTTGAAAATAACAATCGGAATGTTTGCGGAAAACATTGAAAAGCGGTTTGTATAAAAGCGGTTCCCCGCCCAGAATACCAAAAAAGTAGGAACCCTTGGCTTTGGTTTCAGAAATAATGCGGTCCAAATGCGCCGGTTCAAGTCGGTGATTTTTCTCTTTTCCGGTTACCCAGCAGCCCTGGCAATGCAGGTTACAGTCGTCGGTGACCGAAATAAAATGAAATGCCGGGAAAAATTCACCCCGTTTTAAACGCCGCTGAAAACGGTTAAAACTGAGCGTTCCTTTAATACCCAGATTGTAAACCATTTTCCAAAGACAACGTTTATCTGTATTTTGTATAATTCTTTTGAGCATCCTAATCTTTTTTGTTGAAGGTAAATTTCAATTCCTCCAGCGCTTTACGGCGTTCCTCTTCTGCCTGTTCAACAACTCCCTGTCTGAAAATGTTTCGGCGGTTCTGATTACGGGCATTCAGTGTCATCA
Organism: Mariniphaga sp.; assembly: GCA_036350775.1. GTDB lineage: Bacteria > Bacteroidota > Bacteroidia > Bacteroidales > Prolixibacteraceae > Mariniphaga. Next base: position 1,061 of record JAZBNQ010000421.1, on the reverse strand, counting down.
ATAAACTTCCCTTGTCCACAGTCAATTTTTTATTTCCCGGTTCATCTCCGGCCAGCACAGTATTTTCGTCAAGCCGTGGAAACATAATAGCAGAAGTGGGGCATGTTCGGCCACAAGCCGGGCATTTGTCCTTACATGCCAGCGGGTTAACTACATTCAAACTTTTTTTATCGAAGGTGTAAACACCAAACAAACAAAACCGCGCGCATTTGCCGCAAAGTGTACAAAGCGATTCATCGATTACGGGGAACCAGGCCGGAACATCCAGCGAAGTAATTTGCTCCTGATAAAGCGCATTACCCTCCAAAATCCGGTATTCATTTTTCAGTTTGGTTAATATTTCTTCGGAAGAAAGTTCCCTAAAATTCAGCACATCAAACTGTCCAAAATCCACACCACCTTGTTTCAGCATATTTTTTACAGCACGCGGATAACAGGCAATAACAATTTTTTTCTGAAATTCAGTTCCAATGGCATTTAAAACATCTTTTTCATTGACCGAAAACGCGCATAAATCATGAAGTTCAAAAACATGAATATCCAAACTTTTCAATCCATTGGCAATTTCATCCAACTTATGGCTGGAAATTACATTTGCCCCGCACCGGCAGAAAATCACACACGATTTTTGATTCATAAAAAATTCAAAAATAAAACGCTAAAGAAAACAAAATTTAGCTAAAAGATGAAATGCAGTTTTGTTGTTTACACATCGTTAACAGATATCTAAATATTTGAATATTTCAATTTTTTGGTGCCTAAAATACAGGGTTGGATGCATTCTCGTCGTTCAGAGCATCATCCTCTTGATTCAATTTTTCCAACCTGGATAAATGATACTTCCTTTTTCCACCTGATTTTCGATACGAAGATGTACATCTATCTCCTGCTGCATTTCTTCTACATGAGAAATAACACCTACTATCCGGTTTTCTTTTCGCAACGATTTCAACGTATCAAACACAATGTTCAGCGACTCTTTGTCGAGGGAGCCAAAGCCTTCATCCAAAAAGAAAAAATTTTGGTTCGATTCGGTAATTTTCTGAATGTTATCGGCAAGT
>JAZBNQ010000420.1:0-9901 GCA_036350775.1 Mariniphaga sp. | reverse complement strand
TTAAAATAAATGAACACAGCAATCGTTTTACATTGGAGCTCATTTCGGTTTAATGCGGAAGCGCCACAATTTAAATACATCTGAAAGAAAATGCGAAAAATTATATTAACAGCAGGGATTCTATTTTCAGTGTTTTTCTCTTTTGCACAAAGAGAAAAAGGAAGCTGGCAGGATTATTTATCGTTTGTAAATGCCACAAAAATTGCTGTTGCGCCTGATAAAATTTATTGCGCCACCGGGGGCGGACTGCTCTTTTACGATTTGGAAGACAACAGTATTAACAAGTTTTCGGGCATTTCCCAGCTTTCTGACTTTGGCATAAAAACCATTGCATACAGCACTGAAAATAATGTGTTGGTGGTTGCTTACAATAACTGCAACATCGATTTGATTTATGATGATAAGGTGCAAAACCTCTCAGATATAAAACGAAAACAGATTGCGGGGAAAAACATCAATAAAATTTCATTTTACGAAAATGAAGCCTACTTGTCGTGCAGTTTTGGCATTGTAGTTTTAAACCTTGAAAAACAGGAAGTAAAAGACACTTACATTATTGGCCCGGATGGCTCGAACCTTAATGTAAACGACACCGAGTCAGATGCCGGTTTTATTTACGCGGCAACGAACTCCGGAATTTACCGGGCAGACCGAACCGGCCCCAACTTACTGAATTACAACAATTGGTCACGCATCGAAAACATTCCTCGCGCTTTTGACAAGTTCAATCATCTGGTCAATTTTGGCGGAAAAATTATCGCCAATTACACACCCGAAGAGTGGTACGAAGATGAAATGTATATTTTAAATGGAACCAGCTGGCAGCTCTATTTGCCTCAAATCAGGTTTGCACACGACATGCAGGTTAACGGCAATTTGCTGACCATCGCCAGCCGGGATGTGGTTTTCATAATTAATGAAGAAAATACACTGACCCAAAGAATTGATAAATACCTGTTTAATGAAGGACAGGTTTCGCCCATAAAACCAAAAAGTGCCGGAGTTGATATTGACGGCTCGGTTTGGGTTGCCGACACTGACCATTCCCTGGTAAAAATTGCCGGCGGAAATGATGAGTCTATTAATCTTCCCGGCCCATTTAGCAACGAAGTATTCTCCTTAACCCAGTTTCAAAATGATTTGTGGATTTCTCCCGGAAATAAAAGAGGATTTGAATTTCCGAGATTTCAGCGGTTAAGAAACGGTGAATGGAAGCATTTTACAAAGGAAGAATACCCTGAGCTGGACGGATTCTTCAACATTATAAAAATTGCCGTTAACCCGTTTAGTGAAAATCATTTTTTTGCAGCCAGTTGGGGTGGCGGATTGCTTGAATACAGAAATGATAATTTTGTTGAGCGGTACAACAATCACAACAGCATCCTGGAAACAGCATTGCCTCAACAACCCGATGAACCTTATGTGCGGATTGGCGGCCTGGATTTTGATTCGGAAGGAAACCTGTGGATGACCAACTCTGAAGTAGCCAGAAACCTTGTGAAATTAACGCCTGGCGGTGAATGGGAATCCTTTGCACTTCCTGAAATTGCCAACCGGTTTAGCATTGGGCAATTGTTGGTTACCGAAAACGACAACAAATGGATTTTGCTGCCAAGTGCCAACGATGCCTATGTGGTGGATAAAACAGGAACAAATAAAAAACGGCTGCTTGTAACGTCTTATTTCAACAACGGAGAACAGGAAATTTTTAATCGCATGAATGATGTGTACAGCATTGCCGAAGATTTGGACGGGGCCATTTGGATTGGAACATCAATGGGAGTGGCTGTTTACAATAATCCGGGGCGGATTTGGGATGCCGAAACATTTTATGCCATTCAGCCCAGCCTGGATTTGGGAGACGGCCTGTACCACCCGCTGCTGGAAACGGAAACCGTAACTGCCATTTCGGTGGACGGGGCTAATCGAAAATGGCTGGGAACAAGCAACTCAGGTGTTTACCTCGTTTCGGAAAACGGTGAGGAAGAAATATTGCATTTTACAACAGATAACAGTCCGTTGCTTTCAAATACCATTACTGATATTGCTATCAACCAGCTTACAGGAGAAGTATTTATTGGCACCAGCGAGGGGCTTATTTCTTATATGGGTGAAGCCATCGGCGGAAAAGAGACTTATGCCGATGTGTATGTGTATCCGAATCCGGTACGCGAAACCTGGGACGGTCCGGTTACCATTACCGGTTTGGTGGAAGACACCGATGTAAAAATTACCGATATCAGCGGAAATTTGGTTTACCAGGGAACTTCGTTGGGCGGACAAGCCATTTGGGATGGTAAAAACCTTAATGGGAACCGGGTAAAAACAGGAGTTTACCTGGTATTTTGCTCCGACAGATTAGGACAGGAGACTCACATTGAAAAATTGCTTTTTATAAATTAATCATGCTTGTTGCTTCCCAGGGAATTATCCTGCATTTTGTGAAATACGGCGAAAACTCCGTTATCGTAAACATTTACACCAAAGAATTTGGAAGACAAGCCTACATGCTGAATATTTCGCGAGGCAAAAAATCGAAAAACAAAGCCGGATTTTTACAGCCCCTCTTTTTAGTTGATTTGGTTGCCTACCAGAAAGACACGCGCGAAGTGCAGCGCATTAAAGAAATTAAAAACCAACCGGTTTATCAAAATATTCCCTTCGATGTAACCAAATCGACCCAGGTTATTTTCCTGGCCGAAATACTTTCAAAAACCCTGCGCGAACAGGAAAGCGCACCTGAAATGTTTGACTTTATTCAGAATTCCCTGCTCTTTTTCGATTTGGCCGAAGAAGGAGTCGCCAACTTTCACCTGTGGTTTTTGTTCCGACTTACAGAATATTTGGGCTTTTTACCCGGTACAAAGAAAACCGGTTTCGAAGGTTGGTTCGACATGCGCAAAGGAGCCGTGGTGCCGCACGAACCACCCCACCCCCTTTTTATTCATAAAGAAGCTACCGAAAAATTAATCGGCTTATCTTCTATGAAAATACATGAATTGGGTCAACTAAAAATTTCGCGGGAAATAAGAATTTATCTTACTTCCAAACTTACAGAATATTATCAGCTACATTTTGAACATTTGGGTGAAATTAAATCGCTGAAAGTGTTGCACGAAATTTTTACCCCCTGAATACAATCGCTTCATAGGTAAAAAGCTCGGCAGTTCTCCAGCCATCCCAACCCAGCCCGGCTTTGTCTCTGGAGCAATGGCCGAGAAATTCATCAAGTGTCCAGCCGGTTTTTTTTGCAACCTGTGGAAGAAAAGTTCCCGAGTTCAGCCCTTTCTTGATGTAAATGCCATGTTTCCCCAATTTAATTTCATCCGCCGAACTTATTTTCTTTAGAGGGGACAATACTGAAATTTCCAGCTCCAAATTTTCCAAATCATCTTTTTGCAGGTTTTCGAAACGATAATCGGTAGCTGCAGAAACTGCCATACTTTGCACCAAATCATTCAGTGTTTCATCTTTAGCAAAGTTTCCGATACAACCGCGCAATTCATCATTTACATAAACACTCACAAAAACACCTGCATGCTGCATTAAAATTCCTCTTGAACGGGATGATTCCGGGGGGCGCCGCTCACCGGTTTCCAAAAAATGAGTAATTGAATTACGGGCTTTCTCAAGCAATTCTTTTTGTTCATCCTTAGAAACTTCCAACGGTTGTTCTTTTTCGTAAACTGCAATGGCCCAGTAACCTACTACCCGGTCTTTATCGCCATAAAATTCAGCGTCGCCAGAATTTTGGTATTCAATTTTTTTATACTCCAGGTTTTTATTTTGAGCTAAATAAAGTAAGGTTAAAACTGAAGTCCATCCGCAAAGAGAAGTGGCCAAATGACTGATTTTCTTTTGCTTATTTTCTTCCAAAACTTTCAAAAACTCTTTTGGATTGTTGCTGCAAATAGCTTTAGCAGTTTCCAAATCGTTTTCAATTGCGTCATCATATTCCGGATAATGTGAAAAATCGGTACTGATTACAAACAGGTTTTCAGGGGTGAAATAAGGAGCAAGTGCCCGGGCAATTTTTTTTGTGTCAGCCGGATTGTTTGTGCACAAAATAACGGGGATCAGCAAAAATTCGTTTTTCAGTTTGTATTGAAGGAACGGCAGTTGAACTTCAAGGCTGTGTTCAACCTCATGGGCTTCATTATAATCACGAAAAATTGTATCCGATTTAATTAGCTCCAGACCCAATTCACCATCAACTTTTATTTCTCCCAACGGGGTTTTATAGTTACCTGAAACGAAGACCGCAGCCCCGCCAAAAACATACTGGTGGCTCGATGCCAGAACAAATACCCGCTTATAAATTGTATTTTCGGGAATCTGGTTAAATGCAGAAGCAGCTACTTTCCCACTGAAAACATATCCGGCATGTGGGGAAATTATTGCGCGCGGAGGTTGAATCCCTGATTTAGGAACGGCTTGAGCAAATAAATCCAGCAATTGTTTTTCCAGTTCATATTTTTTCCCCGCATAAAATTTGCCTGCCACAACGGGTTCTCTGTTTTGTAACTTTCCAAACCCTGAATTTCCCATTTTATAACACTTCTTTTAATTCAAATTGAAGTCCTTTTTTAAAGGCAGTGTAAACCAAACAGTAGTTCCCTTTTCCGGAGAACTGTCAATGCCAATTTCGCCTCCATGCTGCTGAATAAACTCTTGGCAAAGAATGAGTCCTAATCCGTTTCCCAATTCATTTTGAGTGCCTGGTGTAGAAACTTTATGGTCAATTCTAAAAAGCTGTTCAATTTTATTTTGGTCTATTCCCACACCATTATCTGCCACTGAAATTTTTATGGAACTATCCACCATGTCTGAAAAAATGGAAATCTGACCTCCAACCGGGGTAAATTTAATGGCATTCGAAACAAGATTCCGGATAATGAGCAACAGCATATTGCGGTCGGCAACAATAGATTGTGAATTTACAGTTGAGGTGATTTGAATTTTTTTGTTCCCGGCAATATCGCCTGCGCTTTTTAAAATTTCCTGTACGAGTTTACCCAGGTTCAGTTTTACAGGATTGAACCTGATTCCTCCGCTTTGAGTTCTGGCCCATTCCAAAAGGTTTTCAAGCAGTTCGAGTGAATTTTTTGTAGTACTTTCAATATCACCAAGAAACTCGCCAATTTCCTGATCACTAAGATTATTTCGGTTATTAGCCAGTAACTGCACAAAACTGAGAATTATACCAAAAGAGCTGTGTAAATCGTGTGAAATGATGGAAAAAAACTTATCCCTGGCAACCATCTCTTCTTTAAGTTTTTCCTTTGCCTCCTTAAAATCCAGATGAGTTTTCACCCGTGTTAACAACTCAATTCCTGTAACAGGTTTTGTTATGTAATCAACCGCACCCAGTTCATAACCTTTAATCATATCCGCGGTTTCATTTTTTGCAGAAAGAAATATCACCGGAATATCGTTGGTTTCAATACTGGCTTTTAGTTTCCGGCAAACTTCAAAACCGTCCATCCCGGGCATCATAATGTCGAGCAGAATTAAATCAGGTTTAATGCGTGCCACCGTATCCAAAGCCTGTTGTCCGCTAGTGGCAACTGCCAGTTCACAATCGGTTTTTTTCAGCAGCGTGCCCAATACCTGAATATTCCTGGGAACATCATCTACAATTAGAATAATCGGGTTTTTCTTTCGCAATATTTTCTCCGTTGTTTCTTTCATTCATACATTTATTTGTTACCTGAAAACCTGCTTACTTTATTAATTCAAAATAAAGATCAATCGTTAAACTGTTTTTCAAACAAATATGTCCACTCGCGTTTCGGTAAAAGTTTGATTTTCGAATAAGTTAACTTATGCACATTATGAAACAAATATACTAATTCAATCAGATTCCAAATGGATAATATTTTCAGTTTTTTAAAATCAAAATTCTTTTTGGTTGAATTTTCACTAAATTCGGATTAAATTTCAAAACTGTTACCAATGAACTCAAAAAATCGGTTATTTTATTTCTTTATTCTTGTTATTGCTTTGGTTTTTATCACAGGCTGTGCCACTCAATCGGTTGAACAGGTTGCAGATCCTCCAGGATTTTTGAAAGGTTTATTACATGGATTTATCATTCTTTTCAGCTTTATAGCCAGCCTGTTTACCGACTATTCAATATATGCTTTCCCCAACTCGGGTGGATGGTACGATTTTGGATTCCTGCTTGGTGTAATGATTTTCTTTGGAGGAAGCGGAGCCGGCTCAAGAAGATAATTATTATTAACGAGTAAGCCCTGTTGCGAACAATAGCCTGTGCAAAACTTACCGGCTAAAACACACTTTGATGCCGGGGTTTTGCATATATTTGCCATCATATTTTTAAAATAATTCAAGTAAAATTGAGTTTTATACAGGAAAAACATCAGGCATAGATGAAATTACCTGAAAATTTTAAAATTTTAATTTGACTTAAAAAAAGAATAAAATGAACCGTATAATTTTAGCTGCATTTGTTTTAGGTTTGGCTTTTGCTTCATGTAAATCTAAAAAAGAACTGGCCCAATCGCCATACACAACTGATCCTGCTACACAACCTAAAGTATTTACTGTGCCGGCAAGCGACACACAATCTCAGCCTCAACCCCAGCCTCAGGTAACCCAGCAACCGGCGCAAACCAATAACGAACCTGTTGCCATGCGCAAAGAACAGGTTTCATTTACTACGCAGGAGGACAAATCGCAAAATGAATCCAACAACTTTTTTGTTATTCTGGGTTCATTCAGCCAGTTAAATAATGCAAAAAATTACCGCGAAACTCTTTTAAACAAAGGTTTCACACCAATAATTCTGCACAGTGAAACAGGATATTACAGGGTTTGTGTAAATTCCTATCAGAACGAAAATGATGCACGAACCCGTGTTGGACAAATTCGGCAAACTTATCCCGAATATTCGGATGTTTGGTTATTGATTAAAGATTAGTTCTAAAAAAATGATTGGAAAAGTCGCATAAATGCGACTTTTTTTTTTACACTGCAAATATAATCCCGAACTTTAAAATGAACATTTTTCTGAAAATGAGTATTACCTTTGTAACCCGATTAAAGAATGGGCGACCAATATTTTAGTACGTAAACAATGAAATACGAACAAAAGCAGAAATTACTGGACCAGCGTTACCTTAAAATGGCAATGATTTGGTCCCAAAATTCATATTGCAAACGCAGACAAGTAGGTGCATTAATTGTGAAAGACAAGATGATTATTTCTGACGGATACAATGGCACACCGTCTGGTTTTGAAAACATTTGTGAGGATGAAAATAATAATACCAAACCCTACGTTTTACATGCCGAGGCAAATGCTATTACCAAAGTGGCAAAATCAGGGAACAGCAGTGAAGGCTCAACGCTTTATGTTACTTCATCACCGTGTCTCGAGTGTTCGAAACTGATCATTCAGGCCGGAATAAAACGCGTGGTTTTTACAGAAAGCTACCGGCTCGAAGACGGAATAAACCTGTTGAAAAGAGCCAAAATTGATGTTAAACAAGTGGAACTGGAAACATTAGAAAACGATTAAATGAATAAAAAAACACTCATAATAATTCCTTTGCTGATAGCCGTTTCGGTTGCTGCCGGTATTGTTATTGGAAACCTGCTGCGGCAAAACAGTCAACCCATATTCAGCCCCATAGGTCATTCAAAACCAAATAAACTTTCAACAATTCTTAAACTGGTTGAAAGTGGCTATGTTGACAGCGTAAACACCAGCGACATCATTGAAAAAACCATTCCGGAAATTCTCGAAAACCTCGATCCGCATACCGCTTATATTCCAGCCCGCAATATGCAGGAAGTACAAGAGGAAATGCGGGGAAATTTTTCTGGTATCGGAGTTCAGTTTTCCATTCAGGAGGATACGGTTCGGGTAATTGAAGTGATTTCCGGCGGGCCTTCAAGTAAAGTTGGCATTTTACCCGGCGACCGTATTGTTACCGTTGACGACTCGCTGATAGCCGGTGTTGATGTAAAAAATGTAACAGTACTAAACCTGCTTCGCGGAGAAAAAAACACCAAAGTTAGCGTTGGAATTGTAAGAAAAGGATATAATGAGGAACTGGAATTTGAAATTACCCGCGACGATATTCCTCTGATTAGTGTAGATGTTTCATATATGATTAATGAAGAAACCGGCTTTATAAAAGTGACCCGATTTGCAGAAACAACTTATAACGAGTTTATGCAGGGTATGCAAAAACTGAAACAATCCGGCGCTGAAAAATTGATTGTGGATCTGCGCCAAAATCCCGGAGGATCACTTTCAAGCGTTTTACAAATTGTGGATGAATTTCTTGAAAAAGGCGAGCCCATTTTATACACTGAAGGGCTGAACCAACCGCGTAAAACCTACAATGCTTCGGGTAGAAATACCTGGAAAGATGTAAAAGTTTACGTTCTGATTGATGAATTTTCGGCATCGGCAAGTGAAATTTTTGCAGGTGCCATTCAGGATAATGACCGCGGACTGGTAATTGGCCGCCGTTCATTTGGAAAAGGACTGGTTCAGGAGCAAATTCCGTTAATGGATGGTTCAGCACTACGGTTAACTGTAGCACGCTTTTATACACCAAGTGGCAGATCAATTCAGAAATCATACGAAAACGGAAACGATGAGTATTTTCAAGACCTTTATTCCCGTTTTAGCCACATGGAACAATTATCTGCTGACAGTATTCAGTTTAATGATTCCTTGAAATATCAAACCAAATCGGGCCGCACAGTTTATGGTGGTGGCGGAATTATGCCCGATATTTTTGTTCCTGCCGATACGAGTGGGAATTCTGCATATTTCGACAAAATTTACCGGAAAGGTTTGATTTATACTTTTGCTTACACTTATGCAGACAATAATCGTGAAAAGCTTTCTCAATTTGAAAAAGCTGAAGAAATTGATGCATACCTAAACAACCAAAATGTTTTGGATGATTTCGTAAACTACGCGCAGGAAAAAGGAATTCCGCGCGATGCAAAAGGGTTACAGCAATCACAGGAAATTATAAAAACCCAGTTGAAAGCATATATTGCCCGAAATATTATTGGCGAAGAAGGTTTTTATCCCATCATCCGGCAAATTGATAATACCTTGCAAAGAGCCATTGAAATTTCACGGGAAAATTTGCTGGTTGAAAATCTTTTGCAGGACAGCATCCAATAAACAGATTATTCTCTCTGGCCAGAGGATTTGATTCTGATTATTTCACCCAATGCTTCTATCTCGTCATTTGCCCGCAATTTTGCACGTTTTCTGAATTCAGGATTTCCATTCAGTAAAACCTCGCCTCCTTCAACCATCATTTTAGCGTGTCCTCCGGTTTCGGCAATGCCAAGCAATTTGAGCAGTTTCACCAGTTCTATGTATTCTGAGTCAAGAATAAATTCGCGCATTACAGTTCCAGTTTTTGTCTGATATTTTCAGGAATGGCATCTTTATGCACCATAATCGCCAAAGTTTTTAGCCTAACGTAATCTTCCGTAAGATTCAGGTAACCACCAAAATCGTTGCTGTCGGCACCCCATGAGTTTTTCGTATAAAACCCCAATTGCCCGTTTTCATCTTCCGAAAGACCAACTACATGCATTAAATGGTCGTCGGTTGTGGTGCGGTCGTAAAATGTTTCCTGCCGCTTTTGCTGAGTTACTTTCCCCTTTTCCTTTTCAGGAAGATCTGCAATACCGTTTCTGTGGCTGAATGTTTTTTCGCTGGTGTCGCCATCCCAGCAAACTGTAAAATCGTTCTCAAGCGCATAAACCATTACCTGAACCAGTTCATCGATGGGCAAATTGTAATATTTCGCGTGCGACCAGTTATCGGGAACCTCCAGAACAAAAGGTTTATAAAAAGGATGGTGGGAATAAGAACTAAGTTCCACAAAATCAT
>JAZBNQ010000419.1:0-3435 GCA_036350775.1 Mariniphaga sp. | reverse complement strand
TCATGAAGACCAGGAAAGTCTGAATGTGGATACAGAAGCAGGAAAATCTGTCAATGCCATTCGTGCTTTTACAGGAAAAGGAACCCTGATTTGGGGCGCCCGCACCCTGGCCGGAAATGATAATGAATGGCGATATGTTCCCGTGCGCAGGTTCTTCAATATGGTTGAAGAATCGGTTAAAAAAGCTACTGCCCAGTTTGTATTCGAACCAAACGATGCCAATACCTGGGTGAAAGTGAGAGCAATGATTGAAAATTTCCTGACATTGCAATGGCGGGCCGGAGCACTGGCCGGAGCCAAACAGGATCAGGCGTTTTATGTGCGTGTCGGACTGGGTCAAACCATGACTGCCGAAGACATTCTCAACGGCTATATGCATGTTGAAATTGGTATGGCTGTGGTTCGTCCGGCTGAATTCATCATTCTTAAATTCTCTCACAAAATGCAGGAATCCTAATCAATTAATGTAAATTATTAAAACAATAAATTATGGCAACAGCATATCCATTGGTTAAGTTTCATTTCCAGGTGGAGTGGAGCGGAACAAAAATCGGGTTCACTGAAGTTTCGGGGTTGGATTTGGAAAGCGAAGTTGTGGAATACCGCGACGGAGCCAGCCCTGAATATTCAAAAATTAAAATGCCCGGAATGCAGAAATTCAGCAATATTACGCTGAAACGAGGCACATTTGCAACCGACAATGAGTTTTACAATTGGTGGAACACCGTTAAACTCAATACCATTGAGCGGCGCGATATTACCATCAGTTTGCTCAATGAAGAACACGAACCGGTTATAACCTGGAAAGTGAAAAATGCCTGGCCGGCCAAAGTGCAGTCAACCGATTTAAAGGCTGACGGCAACGAGGTCGCCATCGAAAGCATGGAAATTGTTCACGAAGGTTTAACCATTCAAAATGAATAAAAATGGCTAATTACTACCCTCCATTAGGCTTTCATTTCAAGGTGGAGTTTGCCCATGTTGAGGGTGAATTTCAGTTCCAGTCGGTTTCCGGTTTAAACGTTGAACTTGAAACCGAACAGATAGCCGAAGGAGGCGAAAACAGGTTTAAGCACAAATTGCCCGTTCGCACCAAATTTCCGAATTTGGTGCTGAAGCGTGGCATGCTCGTTAATTCCGAATTGATTAAATGGTGCAGGGATGCTGTGGAAGGTTTTGACATCGTTCCGGCCGACCTCACCATTAGTTTGCTCAATGAAGAACACGAACCGCTGATAACCTGGAATGTAGTGCATGCCTGGCCGGTAAAATGGGCAGTTGGCGATTTAAATGCCGAAGAAAGCAAAATTGCCATCGAAACCATAGAACTGGTTTACAACTATTTTAATATTCAGTAAAAATGCCCATCGAAATTAAGGAGTTGCACATCAAAATAAATGTGGATGAAAAGCCGCGTTCGCAGAATCCGGAGAAAATTAAACGAAACGAACGCAACGATTTGATTGCAGCTTGCGTGGAGCAGGTACTTGAAATCCTTTCAAAAAAAGAGGAGCGGTAAAATGAGCGGAGAACTTACTAAGTTGAAAATAAAGGCTTTCAGCGACGAACAATTCTCGGAAGAAGTGGCTGACGGGGAATTCAGAACATTGTTGAATCCTGAAACCTACATTTTTAAATATAAAATTGAACAGAACGACGACCAGGCTTCGGGGACCAGTGCAACGGCCCCCCGGTTTAACCGGGCGCTGCCAGAGGATTTGGAACTGGAATTTGTGTTCGATCGCACAGGTGTACTTACTGATTACGGTTCTGCCGGTCCGTCTGATGATAAAACATTTAAAGACGAAGGCAGAGGTGTGATTGATGATATTGAGCACTTTAAAAAAGTGGTATTCGATTACAACGGCGAGGAACACAAACCCAATTACCTGATCATTTCCTGGGGAACATTGCTTTTTAAAGGCAGTCTCTCCGAAATGGATATTACGTTCAAATTGTTCAAACCCGACGGAACTCCATTGCGCGCAACAGCCCGAGCCAAATTCAAAGGCTTTGTGGAAGACGACCTTCGGGTGGCCATGGAGAACAGCAGTTCGCCGGATTTAACCCACGTGAGGGAAGTTAAAAAGGGTGATACGCTTCCGCTGATGTCTTACCGAATTTACGGCGATTCGAAATATTACCTGGAGGTGGCAAAAGCCAACCGAATTACCAATTTCAGAAAACTGGAAGTTGGCCAAAGAATATTTTTTCCACCCATTGAAAAAAGTTCCTGATTATGCCCGAAAGAGTTATAAATACTACACGTTCGTCGGATTTGGCTACATACAAAATCCTGGTAGAAGGTGAAGAACTTTCGCGCAGCTATCATGTGATGAATATTGTGGTGGAAAAAGAAGTGAATCGTATTCCAACTGCAAAAATTGTATTGCGCGATGGCGATCCGGCTTCGCAGGATTTTGAATTGAGCAACCAGGATTTATTTGTTCCCGGTAAAGAAATCGAAATAAAAGCCGGCTACCATTCCGAAGAGGATACTATTTTTAAAGGCATTGTAATCAAGCACAGCCTAAAAATCAGGCCAAGCCAGGCTTTTTTGATTGTGGAATGTAAAGACAAGGCAGTGAAACTGACCATTGGCAGGAAAAGCAAATATTTCTACGAAAGTTCGGACAGCGATGTTTTGGAGGAAATAATTGACAGTTATGGACTGGAAAAGGATGTGGAAAGCACAAATGTGACCCACAAGGAACTGGTTCAGTACAATGTTTCCGACTGGGATTTCCTGGTTACCAGGGCGCAGGCCAATGGCAAAATATGTGTGGTTGACGACGGGAAAATTTCCATTAAACAGCCGGACACCGGACAGGAACCCGTTGAAACTGTTGCTTTTGGTGCTACATTGCTTGATTTCGATGCAGAAATTGATGCCCGCAACCAGTTTCAGAAAGTAACTTCCTATGGTTGGAATGCCTCCGACCAGGAATTTCTGGAAGCGGAAGCCGACGACCCGGGAGTGGAACTCAACGGAAACCTCACCCCTGATGATTTGGCGCAGGTGGTTGGTTTGGAAAACCTGGAATTGAAAAACGGGGGTGGCGACAGTTCTGCATTGCAGGAATGGGCCAATTCAAAAGCCTTGTTTAACCAGTTATCAAAAAGCAGGGGCAGGTTAAAATTTCAGGGGATTCCGGCAGTGAAACCAAATACATTACTCAAACTGCAGGGTGTCGGCGAACGGTTTAATGGAAGCATTTTTATATCTGGTGTTCGCCATCAGGTTGCCGAAGGAAACTGGACCGCAGATGCGCAGTTCGGCATCAATCCAAAATGGTTTTCCGAAACGTTCGAAATAAACGATTTACCTGCTGCAGGATTGGCAGCAGCCGTGAGTGGTTTGCAAATCGGAGTTGTTACCCAACTGGAAAACGACCCGGACGGTGAAGACCGCATTTTGGTTCGCCTGCCTGTGGT
>JAZBNQ010000418.1:0-2828 GCA_036350775.1 Mariniphaga sp. | reverse complement strand
GGTAATTTTTTCCATCATTCAGAATTTAATTCTTCAGCATCTGACTTTCTTCTACGGGCGCATGGATAAATGGGTTTGCATACGCCGGATTTCAAAAATAGAAAAAAATAGATTCATTCGGCGTTATCGCTGGCAAACCATTCAGCAAATGAAGTAACGGTTTCGTAAAGGCGAATGCTGAAAAGCTCCACCCCGGAGGGCAGGTGTTGCTGAAGGATGCCGGCAATGTGGGAGGAAATGTTTTCGGTGGTGGGCTGAAAATCAACCAGAATAATTCGTTCTGAGGTTTTACGGAGCAAATCTATTTGTTCTTGTGGAACCAGTTTATTCACCATCAGGGAATGGTCAAACCGACTGACAATATTTTCTTTAACAATGTTTTTAAGATCGCTAAAATCCATTACCATGCCGTCTTTCGGGTGGCCAGGCTGGTTGAGCGGTTCTCCCCTCAGTGTTACTTCCAGGTTGTACGAATGCCCGTGAATGTTGCGGCACAATCCGTCGTATTCGTACAGTGTGTGCGCCATTTCAAAATGAAACCGTTTGGTAACCCGTATTTTCGGCATGATGTAAATTTCTGTTTTCGGGGGCAAAAGTATTTAAAATTAAGAAACATTATCCTCCATTTTCTATGTCTTTTAATTTTATCATGTTCTGATTTAATTTAATTCATTAACGAAATCAGACCAGTAAATAATTCTAGTTTTTCCAATTTTCTTAAGAACCAGTAAATCATCATCTCCTGTAACCAGAAAACCTGCTTTACTATCGACAGCAAGGTTTAATAAGAAATTGTCTTTAGAGTCTCTGCAACTCTTTATTTGAGAAGAAACTTCAACCAGTTTACCATACTTATCAAACAGCCTCAAAAGTACTGTGATATTGCTTTCTGAAAAATATTTTTCGGATTTGGGTCGCTTGGCAACAGTCAAAAATTCTTCAATCAATTCTTTGGAAAAAATCAGTTTAAATTTTCCTTTCAGCAATAAATCATCGATAAAGTCGAATTGTTTGGAAATAAGAAAACTTATCCAGAGATTGGTATCAAGAATAACTTTTTTACTTTTCATACCGGGCTTTTCTTACTGACTCCACCTCTGCAGTTATTTCATCAAGTGATGGTGCATTTTCAGCGTTAGACCTGAATTTCTCCAATAATTCTCTAAATTCAGATTTTACCTTGCCCTTTTTAATTTTAATTAAATCTAAATCAGCCATATCTTTTAGTAATGATTTGGCTTTGGGATTTAAAATATCAATTCTTAAAGTTTCCATAATTCTCATTTTTTATCAAAGATATTAATTTTATCATTTTGTTGAAAATCTCTAAAATATGCAAGCAAATCAGTATTTTATAGATTTACCGGCGGCAATGCTAAAAATTGACAATTCATCCACAATTTTTTTACTTTTGTGACCTGAAAAATTCAGATTCAAAAAAATGACAAAAAAACCGACAGTTTTAAGCGGGATAAGGCCAACAGGATATCTGCACCTCGGAAATTATTTTGGGGCGGTACGCAATTTTGTGCGCATGCAGGAAGATTTTAACTGCTTCTTTTTTATTGCCGACCTTCATTCGCTTACCACGCACCCCACGCCCGAAAACCTTCAGAACGGAGTAAAACAGGTTCTGGCCGAATATTTAGCCTGCGGAATTGACCCCGAAAAAGCTACCATTTACATACAAAGCGATGTGCCGGAAGTGACTGAATTATATACCATCCTGAATATGAATGCTTACCTCGGCGAGCTGGAACGCACCACTTCGTTTAAAGATAAAGCGCGCCAGCAACCTGAAAATGTAAACGCCGGGCTCCTCACCTACCCCGTGCTGATGGCTGCCGACATCATTATTCACAAGGCCAACTTTGTGCCGGTGGGAAAAGACCAGGAGCAAAACCTGGAGATGGCCCGCAAATTTGCCAAACGCTTCAACCGCATGTACAAAAAGAAAGTGTTTCCCATTCCGCAACCATACACCTTCGACGGGAAAGACATGATAAAAGTACCCGGACTGGACGGAAGCGGCAAAATGGGCAAATCGGAAGGAAATGCCATTAACCTTTTTGAGGACCCGAAATCGATTCGCAAGAAAGTGATGCGGGCCGTAACCGACTCGGGCCCCACCGAAATGAACCAGGAAAAGCCGGAGCCCATTCAAAACCTGTTCACGCTGATGGAAATTGTTTCGGAGCCGTCAACCGTGGCGCATTTTAACGAACTGTACAACAAATGTGAAATCCGCTATGGCGACATGAAAAAGCAACTGGCAGAGGATATTATTGCATATACCTCACCAATCCGCGACCGGATTATTGACATTTTGGAAAATGATGCGTATCTTGCACATGTTGCAAAAACAGGTGCTGAAAAAGCACGCGAGTCGGCCTCAAAAACCCTGGCCGAAGTGAAAAATGTAGTAGGATTTAAAAGGTTGTTTTAACACAACATATACCCTAATTTGCATTGATGCCGGGCTGTTGCCCGGCTTTTTTGTCTAGTTGAACCAGTTGAATAGCAATATTTACACAGATTATCGATAAAATTTCGAATATCTGTAAAAAATTTACTTTTTTGACGGTGTTTAGTAAGTGAGTGCTCTTCTGAGCCTTGTTAAAATAAGTATGTATATTTGGTAAAAAACATGGAAGAAAAATTTTTGAATAGAATTGCATTAAATCCGGAAATCTGTCATGGAAGGCCGACCATACGGAATACCCGTTACGCCGTTGATTTAATTCTGGACCTTTTATCCGCCGGAATGACAACAAGTGAAATTCTGGAAGATTATCCTGCGCTTGAAGACGAAGATATAAAAGCCTGTC
>JAZBNQ010000417.1:0-9607 GCA_036350775.1 Mariniphaga sp. | reverse complement strand
GGCTGGAGCACCGAAATTCTGCTTCACAATCTGGCGAAGGAAGTTTCATCAGCACAAATCATGCACCTTATTCCGAATTTAAAAAACCATTCCACCCCTGTTTTTAATCAGGAAGTTCCGGCAATTGCTTCGGATGAAATCATTTTATCGGCCAATTCTGAACTACAAAAACTGGGCGTTCAAATATTCAGCGGCAGCAACAACTGGGCGGTTTCATCGGAAAAAAGCAGAACGGGGAAGCCCCTGCTGGCCAACGACATGCACCTGGAATTGTTCGCTCCCGGTATTTGGTACCAGATGCACCAGGTGGCCGAAGGAACATTAAATGTGTCCGGACTGGTATTGCCCGGCCAGCCGTTTGTAATTGGAGGTCACAACGACTCAATAGCCTGGGGAACAACCAATGTTACCGTTGACGACCTCGATTATTATGCTGAAACCTTAAACAAAGATTCCACCAAATACCTGCTCGACGGTGAATGGAAAGATTTACTCGTAAAAGAAGAAATTATTAAAACCAAAGAGGGCGAAGAAATCAGGGAAATATTGAAATTCACCCACCGTGGACCGATTGTGAATCGTTTTAACCATTCAAACGAAACAGCACTTTCCATCCGGTGGATGGGTAACGAAATGAGCGATGAAATTCGCACGGTGTATTTACTGAACAGGGCCAGCAACTGGGAGGATTTTCGCGACGCTGTAAAAACATTTAAATCAGTAAGTCAGAATTTTGTTTATGCTGATGCCGCCGGAAATATCGGACTGCAAACCGCAGCCGGCGTGCCCATTCGCGAGGGCAGCGGCATTGAAGTTTACCCCGGAAATACCAGCCGTTACGACTGGACCGGTTTTGTACCGTTTGAAGAACTTCCCTTTGAGTTCAATCCTGAACGGGGTTACGTTTCTTCAGCCAACAATAAAACAGTTCCTGATGATTATCCTTACTATATCGGCACCTGGTTTGCCATGCCAGACCGAATTGACCGAATTCGCGAAATGCTGGAAGAAACCAACAAGCACAGCATAGAAACTTTTGTACAAATGCACAGCGATTACAAATCAAAAAAAGCGGAAAAATTCACACCGGTGTTTGTATCAGCCATTGAAACCGCAACAAGCTGGAATGAAACCCGGCAGGAAGCTTTGAATAAGTTGCGAAACTGGAATTTTGTACTGAGCCGCGAAAGTCAGGCTGCATCCATTTTTGAAATTCTTTACCGGAAAACAGCAGAAAACCTTGTAAAAGACGACCTTCCTGATAACTTCTTCCGACCGTTAATGGGGCACCGGATTCTGATTGAAAACCTGATGGAAACCTTACTTTCTACTAAAAATTCGCCATGGATTGATGACCAAAATACCGCAGAAATTGAAACCTGGAACGACATTGTCATCAGGGCATTTCATGAAACCGTTGACGAGTTGACGCAGAAACTCGGACCCGATGTGGAAAAATGGAACTGGGAAAAACTTCACACATTTACCATGAGTCATCCACTCGGTGTGGTTAAAATACTCGATAAAGCATTTAAACTGAATCGGGGTCCCTTTGGTGTACCCGGAAGCTACCACACCGTAACTCCTTTTTCCTACTCATACAACAACCTGTACCATGCAACTCACGG
Source organism: Mariniphaga sp. (assembly GCA_036350775.1). Lineage (GTDB taxonomy): Bacteria > Bacteroidota > Bacteroidia > Bacteroidales > Prolixibacteraceae > Mariniphaga. Next base: position 7,979 of record JAZBNQ010000417.1, on the reverse strand, counting down.
GGCTTCGCAACGGCACATTTTCAACCTGGCTAACTGGGATGCCTCAAAAACTGTAATTCCAACCGGGACCAGCGGAATTCCTTCCAGCAAATTTTACCTCGACCAAACCCAAATGTACCTTGAAAACCACTACCATACCGATCCTTTCAGTTGGGTGGAAGTATTGAAAGAAACCCGGTACAGGATGAAACTCCTTCCTCAAAAAAATGAATTTTGACAATTCATACTGAAAAATAATATATGTTGCGCTTCACTTAATGTAAATAGTCCGCAAGTTTTTTCCAGGTGCAGTGTCTAATCTTTTAAATTTAGGCGGATACAAAATTAATGAACGAGGCCGAAATCATAAACAAATTAAAACAGGGCAACGAACTGGCATTTAAAGAACTGGTAGAAAACTACCGGCAAATGGTTGTAAACACGTGTTTCGGGCTGTTGCACAATACTGATGATGCCGAAGATGTAGCCCAGGATGTTTTTATTGAAGTCTTCCGCTCTGTAGTGAATTTCAGAGCCGATTCCAAAATTTCCACGTGGCTTTACCGCATTGCTGTAAACCGCTCGCTCAACTTTATTCGCGACAACAGAAAACGTAAATGGTTTCAGTCATTCAGCGAAGTGGTGGAATCGAAAAAAGAAATGCTGAACGAACTCAGTCATCAAAGTGCCGACGATCCTGTATCGGAACTTGAAAACAACCAGCGCGCTCTGATATTGCACGAAGCCATCGATTCGCTTCCCGAAAACCAACGCGTGGCTTTCGCATTGAATAAATACGAAGATTTGGCCTATAAAGAAATTTCGGAAGTAATGAATCTTTCTGTCTCTTCAGTGGAATCCCTCATTCACCGGGCAAAAAAAAATCTTCAGAAAAAATTGTACAACTGCTACAAAAATAAATGTATTTAACCACAAGTTTTTAACCGATTATGTGTCAAACCAATAAATTAAAATGTGATGAAATGCGAAAAGCTACATAAAAAACTGATTTTCTTTCTTGAGGGCGATTTGCCTGAAAATGAAGCGCAGGAAATAAAGGTACATTTAAGTGAATGCGCTTATTGTGCTGCATTTGCCGAGGAGATGAAGAAAACACTGGGAATTATCCAGTTAGAAAAATCTCCCGAAGTAAATCCGTTTTTCTATACCCGTTTGAAAGCCCGGATGGAGAATCAGGCAGAAAAAGCCGCAAAATCCGTTGGCTTTCCTGTGTGGAAAAAAGTGTTGCAGCCTGCATTTTTTTCATTGCTCTTACTGGCCGGAATTTATACCGGTATAAAAATCGGGCAACCGTCAAATACCGGAACAAACCAAAATATTTATTCTGAAATAGAACTTGTTCCGTATTTAATTGAAATGGAAGCAGAACCGCTTGAAAATTTTTTAATGGAATAAACCATGGCAATTGAAAAAAAATACCATATTCTTATTTGGGTGATAGTAATTCTTGCTGCCACCAACCTTTCTATGGGACTTTCATTTTTGTATCACAGGCAACAGGAAAAAAAACAGGCAGAGCAAAACGAACAGGAAACCATAGATCTGCCGGCACAGCAGCGCACCCGGTTTTTCAGGGAACAACTAAACCTGCAACCCGATCAGGTGAATATTTTCAGGGAACTGAACCGCAATTTCAACCGATCTGCGTGGCAAATCAATCACCAACTGGAAAGTTTACGCATTGAAATGATTACCGAGTTGGGCCACCAGAACCCTGACCAAAAAAAACTGGAAAAAATTGCACTGGAAATTGGTGAACTTCATACAGAATTAAAAAATGAAACCATTGATTATTACCTGAAAATGAAAGAATCATGCAACAAAGAACAACAAGAAAAACTAAACGAATTGTTCATTTTAGTATTGAAAAGACATGAAGATGTCAGGCTTCCGCAACGGGGCCGGCAGTTTAGAAACAACAGATAATCAAAGTATAACATTAATATTTTAAATTATGAAAACTAATAAATTTGCATTTATTTTAATCGCCCTCATGTTGGGCACAACTACTGTTTTTGCACAGGGCTGGAGAAACGCCAACCGCCCGGGACGCAATATAGAACCGGGAACCCGTATGAATATCCTGTTGGATTTAACCGAAGAACAGCAGGCTAAAATTGAAGAGCTAAGAACCGCGCACCTGGATGCTATGACAGAACTGCGGGTAAAACAGCGTTCAACGTTTGATCCCATCGAAAAAAATGAAATCAGGGGTGAAATGCTGAAAAAAGTAAAGGCCCACCGTAATGAGGTAAAAAGCCTGCTCAGCGAAGACCAGCAAAAAAAATTCGATGTGTTGCAGAATGCCGGATTTAACCGCGGAGGCAGGGTTGCTTGCCGGCAAGGAGGTCAGCGCGGACAAGCCGGATATGGCGGCCGTGGTGGACGCGGATACCGTGGCGGATGGTAATTTCAAAAACAAAAAACCGGAAATATGCGGGCATTGGAATATTTTTCTAATGCCCGTTTCTATAAAACTTTTACTTTACTTTTTGAAGTCAGTATCAAATTTTTCATATCCACCCCGGTAATCAAATTAATCCCCGGCTTTTTCCCGGGCTCCAGACTTCCAAGAAAGTCGTTTAATCCCAAAGCTCGTGCTCCATTCATACTTCCCCACTCCACCAAATTTTGCAATGTAATCTCCGGAAAACTATTTTGGAGCACAATCATTTCCTTCAAAATTGAAAGTGAATCATTTGACGCCAGACTGTCGGTCCCCAGGCAAATATTCAATTTTTCCTTCTGAAAAAGTGAAACCGGCGGAAGTTGGTTTTCGATGTACAAATTGGCATTAGGACAAAGCACAAGAAAAGTATTTTCCATTTTGCGCCGGCTTTTCAAAAACTGAATATCTTCAGGCGAAGTAAATGTGTTATGCACCAACAAAAGGGGATTTTCCTTAGGAATAAAAGACAAGGTAAACTCCAGCGAACTTTTCAGGGTTGGTTTCCAGTGCGAAATGTCAATTTTAAGGATTTCGCTGATATGATGCGCTATATCACCGCTTCCATCTTTAAAGAACAAAACTTCATCCCGGCTTTCCTGATTGTGAACCGATAAAATAGAATTTTCGACTAAAGCTTTATCCCTGATTTTTAAAAACAGTCCTTCCGAAACAGAATAGGGTGAATGAGGCGTAATGGACGTCGGCAAATCAAATTCCCTGAACATCGACTCCACAAATTCTGCAAACGCAAAAGCCTTTTCAGCCCGTGAAGGATGAAACCCAAAGGCTTCTACAAAAGTGTGGTATTTAATTTTACTGTTACGTTTGGTTTCGAGTGACGTATAAGAATTGGAAACATCTCCGACAGCCACAATACCAGCATGTTTCATTGTAAAGTCGGCCTTTTTTATAGCTTCCTCAAAATCTTCCTCTTGCAGGTTGCGGAGCTTGTTAATGAATCCCAAAAATCTGCCCAACCTTGTTTTTTCAGGAATTTTACCTTTCAGGTGCGAAAGTTCGAGGTGGCAATGTGCATTCACAAATCCAGGTACCAAAATGCCGCTGTATTGCTCCATTCCGGCCTGTTCATGAAGCTGTCCGCTGGTATCAATTAAATCGATGACTGTCCCATCATCTTCACAAATTAAAATGCCGTTTTTCAGGGGAGGCCTGTTTCCGGGGAATATATAAGTTGCTGAAATTTTTCTCACCGTCTGCCTCTCTCAAATTCCAGTTCCTCAGGCTCAGCCTTTCTTCCGGAATATTCCTGCTCCATTTCATTCAAAATATTCAAAGCCTGCCGGTACATTTTTTCAAACTTACGCGGCTGACTGGCATAAAACACAAACGATTGCTCAAAAACAGAATCAGGAACCTGATGTTTATCGAGAATGGAATAATAGAAATCAGCCGAACTGCTTCGCATTACCAGAGAATCACGATGGCGCCGGGCATTAAATGTAGCTTCAGCCAAATGAATATCCGCAAGCATTTCAATCATTTTGTCTTCCTGAACAAGTAACTCCGGTTCCTCGACCACCGGTTTGCTACATGAAAAAAAAGCAAATGCTGTTAGCAGGATAATAATATTTCTTCTTATTCTCATATCTTAAAACTCACCATTTCAATCTCCAAACAAAAATCCGGCTGCCAAATTATAAATAGTTTGCACATCAGACAACAAACGGTCTGTTAAAAAATCTAACCCGCATTTGGGTAAAAAGCTAAAAAAAATTACCAAAAAAATGAACACTCTGAAAATCAACCTGCCAAATTTAGCTAATTTCGGGAAGTCAACTTGCTAAACTAATGTTTTTACAATTGATTCATTTATGTCAGAAAAAATAAAAATATCGCTGCAACCTATGGGGAAACTGATTGCAGTAAATCCTGGTACTCCGTTAGTTGATGTTTTGCATGAATATGGTGTGGAATTTCCCTGTGGTGGAAAAGGTACTTGCGGACGCTGCAAAATAAAATTACTGGAGGGCGAACTGCGGGCAGACACGGTTCAGCAGCAAAAACTAATAAATCTTGGATTGGAAAAAGATTGGCGACTGGCCTGTTTTTGCAAGGCAGATTCCGACATCACTATTGAAATTTCCCAGTTCGAAGATATCATTCTTGCCGACAACACCACTTTCCGTTTTAAGCCTGAAGAAGGTTTTGGGATTGCAGTGGATTTGGGAACAACCACTCTCGTAACGCAATTGCTCAACTTAAAATCCGGCCATGTGTTGGATGCAGCCACCGCTTTAAATCCGCAGGTAAAGTTCGGCGCCGACCTCATTTCCCGCATTCAAAGTTGTCTCGACGGAAAACAGGAGGAAATGCAAATGTTGATACGCAAAAAAACAGGTGAAATGATTCAATCTATTCTGGAAAAACATCCGATAGAAATTTCAAAAGTGGTTTTGGTTGGCAACACGGCAATGCACCACATTTTTTCGGGGTTGAATGTGCAACCGCTTTCCTTTTATCCTTTTGAATCACCCGATTTGGGAATGCAAAAGTTTTCGTCCGAACACCTGAATTGGAAGTTACCCCGCGCAACTAAAATCCGGTTTTACCCCTCCATCGGAAGTTTTGTCGGCAGTGATATCCTGGCTGGAATTGCAGCCACGAACCTGGCAGAACGGGATAACTATTCCATTCTAATCGACTTGGGCACCAATGGTGAAATTGTGTTGGGAAACCGCGAAAAAATCATTTGCGCTTCCACAGCTGCCGGACCGGCATTCGAGGGAGCCAAAATAAGCCAGGGGATGCGTGCTGTTACCGGAGCTATTTCTTCGGTTCAGCTTGAAAATGGAAAAATGAACTGCCATGTAATTGGCAATGTTCCGGCAAAAGGAATTTGCGGCAGCGGCCTCATCGATGCCATGGCTATTTTTATTCGTCAGGAAAAAATCGGAATGTTTGGCGAAATCAATTCCGGAAAAGATAAAATTAAATTAATTTCCGATGTTTTTCTTACCCAGCAGGATATTCGTGAATTTCAACTGGCCAAAGCAGCCATTGCTACAGGGTTGCAAATTCTTCTAAATAAATTCAATATCACCCTTAACGAAGTTGAAAATGTATTTATAGCAGGAGGTTTTGGAAACTTTTTGAATCTGAAACATGTCATTCAAACCGGATTGATCGAAACCTTCGAAGAAAAAATTGTGAAAATGGGAAACACTGCACTCATTGGTGCCAAAATGTTTTTATTTGAGGATGAGCCATACATTCAAAATATACTTAATAAAACTTCGCATATTAATCTGGAAGGCGATCCGGATTTTCAGGATATTTATGTTGATAAGTTGATGCTGGTTTAGCTTGTGCTCAGTTCTTTCGTCGATAATAATCCGCACGCCGCATAGATATCTTGTCCGCGCGAAGCACGGATTGTAGTTAAAATTCCCTTTTGGTTAAGCTGTTCCTTAAACCGCTGAATGGTTTCTTCGCCGGGGCTTTTCAAGGGTGTTCCGGGCACCGGATGAAACCGGATGAGGTTGATGCGGCATTTCAATCCGCTGAGTAATCGCACCAGTTCTTTCACGTGTCTGGGTGAATCGTTCAATCCTTCAAACAGAATGTATTCAAATGACACACGCCGTTGCCGGCCAAAATCCCAGCTTTTAATTTCATTCACCACATCGTCAATGGGATATGCTACCTGCACCGGCATAAGTTGCTGGCGCTCGTTGTTGAACGGTGTATGCAAACTCACGGCCAGGTGAGCTTCGCTTTTTTCGAGAAAGGTGAGCATTCCCGGAATAATGCCGATGGTTGAAACGGTAATCCGGCGCGGACTCATGGCAAATCCCCATTCAGAAGTAAGAATTTCAAGACTTTTCAGCACCTCCTCCAGATTGTCAAATGGCTCGCCCATACCCATATATACGATGTTGGAAACCTCACCGGCATTTTCTATACTTTTTACCTGATTCAAAATTTCTCCGGCTGTTAATTGCCCCTGGAAACCCTGTTTGGCTGTAAAACAAAACAGGCAGCCCATTTTGCATCCCACCTGCGAGCTTACACAAACGGTTATCCTATCACGTTCGGGAATCATGGCTGTTTCTACAAATTTATGACCTGAAGTGGGGAAAAGGTATTTTTTTGTACCGTCGGTGCTTTTCTGAATCCGTGTAGGAGCAACCAAACCAAATTCATACTTTTCAGTAAGTTGCTCCCTGGCTTTTTTGGAAAGATTGGTCATTTCTTCAATGGTTTTTATCTCCTTTTTATAGAGCCAGTTTGCTATTTGCCCGGCCGTAAATTTGGGCAAATCCAGTTCGTTGGTAACCTGTTGCAATTCTGATAGTGTCTTTCCAAAAAGCTTTTCTTTCATACAGAAAATTTTGGGACAAAGATAGCGGAAAATCCTCAAAGGAATAACAGGAAGAAACCGGGTCACTTTCAGATTCATTTTGTCAATTGTTTCTGAATATTAATGAATTAGTGAATAAATAATTTTGAAAATCAAAAAATTATTACTATTATAAAAAGAACCAAAAAATAACAGTTATGAATACCTTAAAAAATACAACAGGAATTGCCTTTTTAGGATTATTCAAGTCAGATCCCGGAAATCCGGTTTCGGGGGCCCGGGTTTATCTTGAAACCGAGCCGGGAAAAAAGCTCATTGCATTTCAGCAAACAGGTGATGCTGGTGGCGTTACTTTTTCTCATCTTGACAAAGGGGTCTACAAAATCTATTTCGAAATACCCAAACAAAAGGATAGCCTGGACGATAAGTCAGTAAGTGCAGCCGCCAATTTTATGGTGGGCTACCACAGCAAAAAAATGAATCTGTATTTTCAAAATCCGATGGGAAATTTTTTGTTGAAATTTTCAGATGCTGATAATCTGGCTAATTCAAATATTACCCCAATGTATGAAACGGAAAGCGCTGAAACGTATGCCCGTATTACAGTTTGCAAATTGGAAGTTACCGGGAGTTATGGAAAATTAGCGCTCAAATTATCAGCCCTATCAGAAAAAAAATTCCAAAAACAAATTAAAAAGTACGAACAAGACGCAGAAATGGCGCTTATTTCACACATTTAAATGTAGAATAAGGCAATGAAGTAATTGCTGAAAAAATAATAGTTGTTTGGGATAACTTAAAAATATATAGCCATGAAAACAATACTACTCTCGGTCCTTTTAAGCGTTACTTTAATTTTAGGATTTCTTTTCCCCCCGGGCGAACCCGTGCCGGGAGCTGAAGTTTACATCAGGCAGGAAGGGAAAAATCAGCCCGCTGCTTTTATGCAAACAGGCGATAACGGCAAAGCAACATTTTCGCACCTAACAAGTGGTATTTATCGTATTGAAGTTACTCTGCCGCAGCAATCGGGAAAGTTGATGCGTGGCCGCGATAAAATTGATTGTGAACTGCTGGTTGGTTACCACAACGACAAAAAACAATATTACCTGCGTGAACCGGAAGGTTTTTTTACTTTCAACTTCAGCAAAATAAAACGTTTGGAAAATAAAAACATTACGCCCGTTTATAATTTATATGATGACGAAG
>JAZBNQ010000416.1:0-9775 GCA_036350775.1 Mariniphaga sp. | reverse complement strand
GCTGAAGTGTAGCTGTTCCACATGGGAAAAATGGGCAGCCAGCCTCCCTGTTCGGCCTTTGCAATCAGCGATTTCACCATGTCCTCATATTGCCCGGGCGCCACCAGGCTTAGCAGTGGCATTTGCGCACGAAAAATATCCCAGTTGGAAAAATCGCAGTAATACTCAAAACCATTGGCTTTTTGAATGGTTTTTCCACCGGCAAATTCAGGATATTCGCCGTTTACATCGCTGAAAAGCCGCGGATGAATGAGGCTGTGGTACATGGCGGTGTAAAATTTGGTAAAGTCGTTTTCAGAGCCGCCTTCTACATCAATTCTTCCAAGTATGCTATTCCATGTTTTGTCGAGTTCCGATTTTGTTTTGTCAAAATCCCAGTGCGGAATTTCAGTTTCCATGTTGGTGCGTGCATTTTCTATGCTGGTAAAAGAAGTTCCCATTTTCATTTTAAGGACTTCGCCTTCAGCTAAATTAAAGGTAACATAAGCACCTAAATAGTTATTGTTTTTCAATTCATTGGTTCCATGAAAAAGTTCGTTGTTTCCAAACGTTCCTGTTTTGGTAAACGGTTTATCAAACCGGGCCACAAAAAAACCACTGAATCCGGCTGGTTTTCCATTGCCGTTGTATATGCGGTGTACCGGGTTGTATCCGTAAACTTCCCCTTTTTCAACATCAATTTTTATATATCCTTCGCCTTCATCGCTGTTTACATCAATTATTACAGTGGCATTTTCAGGATCAAGCCACGAGAACCGGAAAAAACCTGTGCGCTTGGTTGCAGTAATTTCAGTTAAAATGTTGTTTTCGGGCAACATGGCCGCGTAATATGAAGGGGAAGATTTTTCTCCGTCGAATATATATAACGTTTTTCGCTGGGTAGGCAGAAACCTGAATTGCCCTCCTGTAACAGTTGGGAAAACGGTGAAACTTCCATAGTCCTGCACACATGAACCACTTGTCCAGTGTGTGGCACGAAATCCTTGCAGTGTAGGCGTTCCCCAGTAAAACGGAGCAATGCATTTGGTTTCAGTATTATGTGTCTGTGGTGTCCACTGTGTCATGCCAAATGGCGCTGTTACTGCCGGAATAGTTTGTCCGTAATGTTCACGTGTACCTCTGTCTTTTGTTGCCGATTCAGTGTTTGCAGGTCCTGTTCCAATAAGCAAATCAATATATTGCAGGTAATTTTTTTCTTCTTTTTGTGCGCAACTTGCTAAAATCAACAAAGCAATAAAAAGTGCCGGAATGCGTAAAATCTTCATATAACAGGTTTTTACAGGTTTTTAAAATGTAGCTTCAAAAATAAGAAAACATAAGAAATATTTGCTGTTTCAGCGGAACAGGTTTTGGTCTGATTTCTATATTTTCTGTAATAAAAACAAACAACTGCAAAATAGCTATCAACTGCCAAAAACTCCTTTTATTGGTAAAAAATTGACGGTTGTAGTCTAAAAATATCCGGTTATTGAAATAAATTGTTGCCATTCAAAAGGTTACTTACATTTGAATCATTGAAACAATAAACAATTATTATCATGAAAACAAAAATGTATTTTTTAGGCGTATTTTTACTGGCAATGGTCATGGGAGTTTCCGCAAAAATTAAAGAAGGTCAGTCCATTACAGGAAATTCAATGACTAATTTTGGAAAATATACCATTGAAATGTCAGAGACTCCAATGGTTATCAACAACCAGGCACTTACTACGTACGAATTGATTTATGAAAACACGGCAAATCCGGTTCGTATTGGTGTAATTAAAGAGAAAAAGTGTACCACCTTTGTGGTTCGGTCTGATCAGTTTGAAGTGCAGTATTCCTGCAATAAAGGAATTTTCGGTGTACAAAAAATGGATAAAAAGTACCGTGTTTTGCCTGAAGCAACCTGTGATTCTAAATTCAACAAAGTGAGTTTTTATGCGCAGCGTGTTATAACACAAAATCCCAAAACCGAAGATGAACTGCTGGGACTAATCGCATGCTATTTTCCAACTTTGGTTGACGAACAATACCACGCTCAATTCTGATTTTGAAGATACAGGATTTGGAATACTGAAAAAGAAATTAAACAGCGCAATTTTTTTCATGGAGATGAAAAAATGAGCCTCTGCCAGAGGGCAGGGGCTTTATTTTCAATAAACAACAATCTTTTGGAAGCCAATGGCTAAAATTCGTCTGCGAACGGCGATTTTTTTTGTGCTGTATTCCTATATTCCAGTGGTTTGTGGTTTTTTAATTTCGTTTGGTTACCGTATCTTTCCGGGCAGAAACAATTAAACGATGAAAATCCTTAGGAATATTTCAGCAAGGTATCGGCGTGTTCTTACCCATATCCTGTTTTGGACGTTTTATGTGCTGTTTTTCGGTTCGGTTTACGGAAAATACGGTCATAATTTTCAGTGGTATTTTATTGAATCACTTTGTATGTTGCCTTTTGTAATGGCAGCAACTTACACCACTGTTTATGCTATTTTGCCTTTTTACCTGAAAACCCGCAGACTTGTTGTAACAGTTTTACTTGTTATGGCAGTATTGCTGATGGCCACTCTTGGCGAAAGGGTTTTTCTGAGGCTGATTAATGGTTTGCCGGTTACAACCGATTCTGTTTTGGGAGTAACATTTCTTTACCTGTTTTTGGAAACCAATTTTATGGTGGCCATTGTATTTGCGATAAAAATTGTAAAAAAATGGTTTGAGCAGCAAACCGAAAAACATGAAATGGAAAAACAAAACCTGAAAAAGGAAATGCATTTGCTTAAAGCTCAGTTGCAACCTCATTTTTTGTTCAATACCATGAATAATTTGTATTCCTTATCTGTTTCCGAATCGGCTAAAACAACCGAAGGAATAGCACAAATGGCAGCATTGCTCCAAGCCGTTTTATACGAATGCAATGAATCGGAAATACCTGTAGAGAAGGAAGTTAAACTCATTGAAAATTATGTGGAACTCGAAAGGTTGCGTTATGGTTCAGATTTGAATCTTACTTTTAAAATAGCAGGACCAGTGGAAAAATGGAAAATTGCCCCCATGTTGCTTTTTACTTTTGTTGAAAACTGTTTTAAACATGGCGGCAGGAGAAAAAACGGGAAATTCGAAATTGAAATCATTCTCCTGGTTTCTAATGAGAAACTTCTTTTTCAGACCGAAAACAGCTTGTCGGTTCAAAAGAAGACAATTGAAAAAAATGTTGGCGGGGTAGGAGTGCATAACGCAAAAAAACGGCTTGAGATTCTTTACAAAAATAAATACCGGTTGAACATTAAAGAAAACACTCAAACCTGGAAAGTTTCTTTGGAACTGGAGGCATAATGAACAGGTATATTTACGATATCAGATTGCAATACAGAGTCATAAGACATCTTTTATTGTTCGTTGGAACCGTAATATTATTTACGCTTGTTTTATTTTTTCAGCATAAAAGTAAAGGTTTCGCTGAAGCCCTTTTTGTTACTTCGCTCAATTCGGTTTTCTTTTTCGGATATGCATACATTGTCTTGTTTCTTCTCATACCTGAATTTCTTCTGAAAAATAAAATTAGTTGGTTTATTTTGCTTTTTTTGTTGGTGGGCACTGCACTTTCAGCGCTAAAACTTGCAGTTTCTGATGAAATATTTTATGCTTCCATTGCACCCGAAAATTTTTATCCGGGAAGCATGGAAGGATTGCGCTTTATATTAGTGAACACAAAAGATATGACTTTTATTGTTGCACTGTTTTGCGTGGCTAAATACACCAAAGATTTTATATATACCGAAAGTCAACGAAAAAAACTTGAAATTCAGAATCGCGAAGCGAGGCAGCGTTTACTTCAAAGTCAGTTAAATCCTCATTTTTTGTTTAACACTATTAATAATTTATATGCATTATCCCTGCTTCAGCCTGAAAAAATGGCTAAAATTACGGAAAGAGTCCAGCGGATTTTGCGCTACATTGTTGAACAGAGCCGGCACGATTTTGTCAAATTACCTGAAGAAGTTGAACTGGTTGAAAACTTTCTTTCACTGGAAAAACTGCGCTATGGGGAAAGGTTAAAAGCTGAAATTATTAAAAAAGGAGATCTTTCAACATGGAGTATTCCTCCTATGGTTCTGTTTTTTCTTATTGAAAATTCCATAAAACATGGCAGCAGTCCCGATATAGATAAACCCTGGCTGTTCATCTCCATTGAATCACAACCCGGAAATTTGCGGATTAAGGCTTCCAACAGCAAACCTGATAACGGACGTCAGTCTAAAGTTGAAGCAGGCATTGGAAACGGTTTGCAGAATCTGAAAAACAGGTTAGCCATTCTTTATCCGCAAAAAGGTTATTCCATTCAGATAGATGACAGAGAAAAAGAATTTACTATTCTGGTTCAATTAAAAAAAGAGTTTAATGAAATGGTTTCCAAATCATATCGATAAACAGCGAATTCTGCTTCATACAGGCTTTTGGCTGGCTTGGGTCATTTTGTTTACCCTGCTGCAAAGCCTGGGGCTTGGAAGAGAAGTGTTTTTCCTTTGGTTCAGGTATTATGTTGTCACCCTTCCGGTTTTTGTAATCCACACTTATTTAATAGCTTACTGGCTAATTCCGCTTACTTTTTATAAAAACCGCTACGGATTGCTTGCGCTGGGAATTATTGTGTTGATGATTCTTTTTTCGGCAATTGAACTGATTGTTTCCAACGAATATGTTTTTAGGCCATTTGGCAGGGAATCTGCTTTTAGTGCGGATTACCTGAATCTGAAAAATATTCTGATTTCAGGAATTGGAAACCATTACATTATTTTGGTTTTTTTGGCCATAAAAGTAGGGAAAGCCTGGCACCAGGCTCAAAACATGAAAAAAGCAGAACAGCGTTTAAACGAAGAGGCCGAATTGGAAATTTACCATTATCAGCATCAGCCTCGTTTAATGTTGCATTTAATGGATATTTTAAGAGATACCATTTCAAAATCGCCTCAAAAAGCCCCGGAACTTATCATACGGATTTCAAATTTTATCAATCAGTTCTTAAAAGAAAATCATTCAGACTGGCGGCCCTTGCTGATTGAAACAGATTTAATGGAAAGGTTCCTGAACATAAATAAAGTTGCTCTGAACAATCAGTTAAAAGGCGAAATTAAACTTAAAGGAAACCTGAAACCATTTGTAATTCCTCCGTTTTTATTCCTGCCGGTTTTGGAATTTGCAATAAAAACAGGAAAAATGTGTAACGATTTGTTCGAATGTACCGTCTTTATTAGAGGAGAAAACAGAAAATTATATTTTACAGTGGAATTATGGAGTGAAAACAGATTAGAATTACCCGGTTACAATGATTCAGAAATGCTGCGTTTGCGTTTACAGCATTACTTTCCTGAAAAATTCAAGCTTACAGAAGAAAACAATGAAAATTTCAGGAAGCTTCAACTGGAGATTTCATATTGAGATTTGTAACGAAAACTGAAAACAGGTACTTATTTATTTGAAGCAGAAAACAACTAAAACAAATCAGTTATTACCATGAAGACAAATTGCCTTATTGTTGACGATGAGCCTCTTGCGCGCGAATTGATACGCAATCACATTCAAAAGCTGGACAATTTCGAAATTGTTGCCGAATGCGGCGATGCCATGAAAGCTCTTGAAGTATTGCGTAACCACAAAGTGGATCTCATGTTTATGGATATTCAGATGCCCCAGATTACCGGAATTGAATTTCTAAAAACATTAAAGCACCCTCCACAGGTAATAATCACAACTGCTTACCGTGAATATGCCCTCGAGGGTTTTGAGCTGGATGTAGTGGATTATTTGCTGAAACCCATCACGTTTGAGCGATTCCTGAAAGCGGTAAATAAATATTTCCAGGTTTCAACCGATAATTTTGGTTCAGTTGAAAACTATTCTTCGGCAAACAATAACGATGAAGCATTCATTTATGTGAAGGAAAACAAAAAAGTGCTGAAACTCCATTTGAATGACATTTTGTATATTGAAGGCCTGAGCGAATATGTAAAAATTTATACTCCTGAAAAGCGGATAGTTACCAAAACAAGTATGACCAGTATGGAAGAAAAACTTCCGGACAACGATTTTATGCGTATTCATAAATCATATATTGTTTCACTTCGTAAAATCGAAGCTTTTACATCAACGAGTATTGAAATTGCAGGTAAGGAACTACCCATTGGCCGGAGTTTTAAAAATAATGTTGTAAAGGTTTTACACGCCGGCAACTCAGTTATGGCGAATTAAAAAGCAACCAGATTTGAGAAATCCCTTTTCCTTTTTCCAAATCTTTTACAGGCGAAAGCCCAAGTTTTTCGATTCGAACCTGATTTACCAATTCAAGTTCCAATTGATTCTGCTTTTTTGTGTTGGTTATAATTTTCAGTGCCACAACTGTTTTCAAAGTAGTACCACGCACTCTTAATGTAAATGGCGAGTATTTTGCCGGGTGTATGTGCAGAAATCTGCCGGAATCCAAACCTTGTTTAATTACCCATTCCGAATTATCTGAAAGTTTTATTTTGCGAAATTCTTTTTGCCCGAGCCAGTTTTTTAATTTTTCCGCAGATGTTAGACCTTCTTTTCTAGAAAAATAAAGGCATTGCCGGCCTATTTCTTTAACGGAAAGTTTTCCGCAATATAAATCGATGAGGTTATTTCCAATCAGTAATAAATCCTTTTCAACCTCTGTCCAGGGCCGGTTCTGCCACCGTCTAATTTGTTTTTTTAAAAAATCGAAATGATGTTTGTGGGGATTGAAAGTTACTGGCAGGGGAATTTCCGTTAATTTAAATTCTGAAGCCATTTAGTGCTTTTCTGCTAAATTACGATTTTGAGGATTATCATTCAGAAATGAAAACGAAAAAAATTATCCATACATTTGCCTCAAATTTTTGAATAATGGTTTACTTTCCGCTGCACCGGTATTTTATTTTTAACGGAGAACTGAGACCCAATGCTGCATTCAGAACTTTTGAAAATGCCGGTGGTATTTATGAAGTCCTTCGGGTTGAAAATGGCGTTCCGCTATTTATTGAAGATCATCTGGAACGATTTTATACATCTGCAACGCTTGCCCGAAAAGCAATTCGATTTACACAAGTGGAGATTACCCGGTTTATTTGGGAACTTATCCATGAAAATCAGGTTTTGTTCGGAAATATTCTCCTTTCGTGTAAGGAAAATCTGAAGGCATTTTTTATTCCGCATAAATATCCTGAGCCCCAATGGTACCAGACCGGCGTACGTTGCGGTATTTTAAAGGCTGAGCGCGAAATTCCCAATGCAAAAGTTTTTCAAACGCCAGTAAGGCAGCAGGCCGATAAATTGATGGAAAAACAGAATTTGTACGAAGTTCTGCTGGTCGATCATTTCAACCGGATAACTGAAGGCAGCCGCAGCAATGTGTTTTTTGTGAAAAACGATTTGCTTCTTACCCCACCCGGAAACGAGGTTTTGCTGGGCATTACCCGGCAGAAAACTATTCTGCTGGCAAAAAAGGCCGGCATTCCGTTTCAGGAACAGGACGTTGCTTTGGATGATTTGCTCCATTTTCAGGCGGCATTTATCACCGGAACTTCGCCCAAGATTTTACCCATTTCACAAATTGGCGAAGGAAAATTCAATCCTCAAAACCATTTGGTAAAGCGACTTCGGAAAAAATATGACGAACTTATTCAGGATTACATTAACTCAGCATTTTAAAATATCTGTTAAATTTTCACTTACAATCTGTTTTCCAAAATGGCTTCTACCTCTTTGTAGTCAATGTCCTGTTTCTCGCCAAGTTTGCTGTTCCTTTGCCTAAACCTTTCCTTAATTTTTCCGATGGTTTCGGCAGGCACATCGTATTCAGGCAAAGTACATGGAACCCCCAGCGATTCAAAGAATTCTATTGTTTTGGCAATGGTTTTGTCAATGCGTTCGTCATTTGTGCCTTCATTAATTCCCCAAATCCGTTCGCCGTATTGCAGAATTTTATCTTTTTTATTTTCGCGTTTAACATGCATCATTCCCGGGAAAATGATAGCCAGTGTGCGGGCATGGTCTATGCCATGAAAAGCGGTTAGTTCGTGCCCAATCATGTGGGTGGCCCAGTCGGTTGGCACGCCCAGTGCAATTAACCCGTTTAGCGCCATGGTGGCACTCCACATAAAATTTGCGGCAGCATCGTAGTCGGTACGGTTTGCCAAAACTTTTGGTCCTTCTTCTATTAATGTGAGAAGAATGCCTTCAGCAAACCGGTCCTGTAATGGTGAGTTTACCGGGTAGGTGAGGTATTGTTCCAACACGTGGGCATAAGCATCTACCACACCGTTGGCAACCTGCCTGTCGGGCAATGAAAAAACACATTCAGGGTCGAGTATTGAAAATTTTGGAGAAACGAGTGGATGGCCAAAGGCAAGTTTTTCCTGAGTAGAAACGCGCGAAATTACAGTAGTCCAGTTCATTTCCGAACCGGTGGCAGGCAAAGTGAGCACAGATCCAAGCGGAACTGCGGCTTTGGGTTCAACAATAAAACGTTTGGTGAAAAAATCCCAGGGATCTTTCCCTTCATACAAAGCCCCGGCTGAAATAAATTTCGTAGCATCAAGCACCGAACCTCCTCCCACAGCCAGTAAAAAATCGATGTTGTTTTCTTTAACCACTTTTATGGCTTCCATGCAGGTTTCGTAACGCGGATTGGCTTCAATTCCGCTAAATTCAAACAACTCGAAATTTTTCAATGCATTTGTTACCTGGTCATAAACACCGTTCCGTTTAATACTTCCGCCTCCGTAAACCATTAATACTTTGGAATTTTTTGGTATTTCACCGGCAACTTTTGGTATAGTGCCTTTCCCGAAGATAATTTTCACAGGGTTTTTGTAATCGAAATTATTCATATTTTAATTTTTTATGGTTGCAATTCTATCAATAAGACAAATTTCTTTTTTATTTGTTTGAAATTGTAAAAATATTGGAAAATGCCTTTAAATTCAAATTCAACTGAACAAAAGACAGATTTTGCAGAAACAATGGCGCAATTGAGCAATGAACAATTAATTGAAGTGCTTAAAAAACGAAATTTATACCAGGAAGCCGCGGCAAAACAAGCTATCCATGAAGCCATTGAAAGAGACATCATTCAGTCGGAAGAGGATTTATTTGGACCGGAATTCAGGGAAAAAAAATTGAGAAGGCAGCTTTTCCCTGAAATTGAACATGAAAAAATCAGGAATAAAATCAGAAGAAGCATTTCCCGCGGACTTTTTCTTGCAGGTTCGCTGCCGGCAATTTTTGGTGTAATCCGGTTAAACAGGGGCAATCAGTCTGAAGGGATTTTACTTTTTGCTTTTGCGGTAATCTGGTTGGGCGCTTCGGTATGGTTGTTCAGGATGTTTTCGCGTATTGCATTTAACACGTTGGCAGCTCTTTCCCTGTTGTCGCTTATTTATGCATTGAAACAATTGTTTACGCCGCCCGGATATTCTGTAATGGATACGTTTATTGTAGTTATGCTTTATTTGCTGATTGCTTACGGTTTAGCTTACATCTACCGATTAAACAGGTAGCTTTTTCGTGTATTTATCCCGAAATCTATGCCATTTGTCGAAAATTCAAACCGAATCTGACAAGAACTCCTTAAATTTGCTTCCAAACAATTTTCAGCTAAAAGTCAGAAAAATGAAACAAAAAACTTTAAAAGTCCTCAACACCTCTTTTTTATTGCTGTTGTTTTTCAGCCTGTCGCTTCCGTTAAAAAGTTATAGCCAGAATTCTGATTATTATACAAGAACTTATGATATCAGTG
>JAZBNQ010000415.1:0-19943 GCA_036350775.1 Mariniphaga sp. | reverse complement strand
GTCTTTTACTTTCAGGTAAGTATAACTGTTGGCCTGAAGTACTTCAGCAACCTCAAATATTTTTTCACTTCCGGTGGTTGTTTGGGTAACCTGTCCGCTCTTATTTCTAACACACGACGCCAAAACAACAATCATCAACATCCATCCAAAAACTCTCATCTTACTCATTTTTTAATGTTTAAAACTTTATTCTCAGGTTTAAATATAAACGATTAAACCAATCATTTTCCTGAATAGTCGCCTCAAAGTTAACAGTCAAATACAATTTTTTGTTGATTTGATATGAAAAATCAACTTCGCCAATGTTTTGTTTCAATATGGTCGCCGAATTTACATAGTTAAAATCTACCCGGCGGTATTGAAGTGTCGAATAAATTTTCCCGGGAATGATGTCTTTTGAAACTCTTGCCCCATAAATTTGTCCGGCAAGATAGCTGGTTTGCATTACATTTGCCGAAACATTTAAGGAGGCATTTATTAAAGGCACTCTCGACCATGTGGCATACCCGTTAATTGAATTTGAAGGGCGAGGGTCTTCCTTGCGAAAGCGCGTTCCTCCGCTTGCGCCAAACATCAGGTAATTTAAAGGCCGGTAATTTATCCTGAGGCGCACACCCTGCCGACTGGCTTGTTGTAAAATCTCATCCGCATAATTTCTGAAGGTTTCATAATAAATCACATTTTTTCGATTGTCATAAGAGCCAGACAATGATAATTTCCATGAAACACGATAGTTTGCCGACAGGTAAAAGCTGGTTAAGTTCAATGTATTTTGGGGTTGATTATTTGCCATTTGATATAATTCGAGTTCTAACGATGAAAAAACGTTTAGGTTTTTAACAGCGGAATTGGTATGCTGAACATAGACAAATCGCCGATCCACATTCCCTGAATTCCGCTGCTCCAAAAATGCCACAGAAGATTGTATAAAACCATTTTTTGCCTTTTGGCTTTGTCCGAAATATGCTCCATATTCAAACAAGCTGAGATTATATCCGTAATCCAGATAATCGGGCCGGGAGCCTGCAACAACACCCGCAAACATTTTTTTGAAACCGTATTCAAACTGAAGTCCGTCAACGGCCCCAATATTTGCAATTCGCGGATTAATTTTTCGCCCGGCCCACAACGTTGCCGTTTCACTAAAATCGTAACGAAGAGCCAGGTTGTAAATCTTTATTGCGTTGTTCAGGTTCTCCTGTACTTCATTCCACTGATTGAGTTTGTGGGAAAACGAAATATACGTTTCTGCTGAAAGCTTCGACTCTGAAATGTTTGAAGCTTTTGCTGAAAGTGTGTATCTGAAACGATGAATATCTTCACCTGAGTTTGAAAAATTTGAATAGGACGAGAGAGAAACACGACCCGTAAAATCCTGTTTTTGATTTATTCCGGCTTTATTTTCCGGTGATGTTAAAACCTGTTCATTCACATCTTTTTCGGGAATTTCATGCATTTGTGTAACAGGAGTTTGAGTTCGCTGAGGCTGCATTTTTCTGGCAACTACCACATCAGAAACCTTCAGTATATTTTTTCCAATGGCCACACATAAACATGAAATGGAAGAGTGATGCTGAACCACCAGCGCCGGAATTAATTGTCCGTTTTCCTGAAAAAAAAGAGTATCCCCGTTTTCAATCCCCAGGGTGGAAGTAAACCTTACATAAATATTTTGTCCGGTAATGTACGAAACTGCACCTTCCATTAAAACCGAACTGTCTTGACCAAATGAATGAATTGCCGGAATTAAAAATATCAGGCCATAAATCAAAATGCTGTATTTTCTAAGTTTTTTAATCATCTTCTTCTCTTCCGGTGGGGTGACATTCGTAACAACTGGTAGCTGTATATACATAACCGTTCACATCTCTGTGATCGCTGTCGGTTTCTGTCCGGTTATGTTCATGACATGCTATACATGAAAAAACCGAATAATTAGTCGCTTGCGTATGACAGTCGGCGCAGGAGTTCCATTCACCACTGTGTTTGCCGCTGTATATCGGAAAGTATTGCCCGTCATGATTAAAAGTTGAAGGAGTCCAGGCACTTTCTGAATGGCACGATACACAATCTGTTGGAAACTGAGCAACAGAATGATTGGGATCAGTTGTGCCATTATATTCAGAAGAATGACATCCAAAACAACTGTTTGGTGTGTTGGTGTAATTCCCTTCATGACATAAAAAGCAGTTGTTTGAAACGGTTGCGTGTGCCCCGCTTAAAACATAATAATCGTTGTGATTTGGAAACGATGCAGGTTCCCAGCCCGGATTTTCGGTGTGGCATTCATCGCAATTGGTTGAAACAGCCAATGACAGATGATTCGGATTTACACTTTCATTGTAGGAAGAAATGTGGCAACTGCTGCACGAACTCGAAGTATTGGCAAAACCGTTAGTATGGCAATTGAAACAATCGTTTTGTAAATGTGCACCTTTTAGCGGGAAACCCGTTGCATCGTGGTTAAATGCCCCTTCTTCGCTCCCCAGCGGATGGCATGCAAAACACGCCAGGCTGTTATAAGAATAACCGCTGATTCCGCGATGTTCGCTGTCCATTTCACCTTGGTTGTGTGCATGACAGTTGGTGCAACTGAACACAGCATACGATTCAGGTTGAGTGTGACATTCTGAACAACTTTCCCACTCTCCGCGATGTTCTCCCGAATAAATGGGGAAATAGAATTGGTCGTGAATGTCAAATTTTGCCGGTTTCCAATCCTGTTCAGTTGTATGACAGTCAGCACATTGAGTAGAAAATCCTGAATTTTGATGTGATGGATTGGTGGCCGATGTATAATCTGCCTGGTGGCAACTGTAGCAATCAGAAGAAACGGGTTCAAAAACGCCCGATGAATGGCAGGCAGCACAATCATTTATTTCATGTCCTTTGGTTAACGGGAAAAAATCGTGGTTAAATCCTTTTGAACTCCAGGTAAATGCGTCAATTTTGTGACACTCAAAACAGTCGGTTGAAAGACCGGCCTGAACGTGATTTGGATTGGTTGTGGCAATGTAATCCTGGCGGTGGCAATCCATACATTCCACTCCCAAAGGTTGAAATTCGAGTGTTGAAGCCGAAGAATGACAGGCTGCACAATCGGCGGTGTTGTGTGCACCAAGCAAAGGGAAGCGGCTCATTTGATGAATTTCGGTAATGTTGGAAACCAGCCATGATTGAGGAGTGTGGCACCGGGCACAATCCAGACCTACCGTATTGTTGTGCATATCGGTGTGACAATCCATACAATTGGTTTTAGCTTCCGAAAAAACCAGCGAAGTGTGACACGCTCTGCAATCGGTAAAAACATGCTGCCCTTCCAGTTCAAAATTGGTAGAATCGTGGCTGAATTTTGCTGTTGCAGCCGAAAATGTCCAGCCTGCTGTGGTGTGGCAGTCCAAACAATCGAACGAAAAATCGTCGCCGTGCGGATTTTCCTGCGCTTTCAACTGAAAAATCAGAAGCAAAATCCCAAAAATTAATGACAACTTGCGCATGATATATCTTCAAATTTGTAAACAATATAATTCCGGATTAAATCATCGGTTGGTTTGTGGCAGGCAATACACTGCAAACCTTCGTGTTTCCCGTCGAGTTTAAACCGCGCATTATCATGATTGAATTTTTCGGGCGACCAGTTATTAAAGGTGTGGCACCGTTCACAATCATTTTTTCCCAGTACTTCAAATTGTTTGAAATGGACATCCTTGTGGCAGTTTTCGCAACTTTCTGCAAGATTTGAAAACTGCTGCTTTTCTTTTCCGTAAACTTCGCTGAAATGGCAATTGCGGCAATTTACCTGCGCATGTTTACCTAACAGTAGAAAATTGGTTTTAGTATGGTCGAACGAAATTTCTTCCCACGATTCCAATGAATGACAGGTTTTGCAATCGGAACCGGGCATGTATTTTTCATCCAGAACATTTTTGTGAATGTTTTCATGACAACTGATACAGCGGTTGTCAGCAATTTTGAAATTCCATTTTTCACCGGTTTTATGGCAGGTAAAACAAGGTGTTGCCATGTGTGCCCCTTCCAGCGCAAATTCTGATTGGTTATGTCTTTCAATGGAATAGGAAGAAGGCGAAAATCCGTTTACCGAATGGCACTCGGCACAATCGGGTGAAATTCCGTTTTTTTGAAACTGTTTTTCATGATAATCCGAATGACAATCGGTGCAACGATTATATTTCAGTGCCCTGGTGTAACTTCCGCTGGTGTGGCATTTGGCACAATCCACATCTTGATGTTTTCCCTGCAACGGATAACCGGTTTGATTGTGATTAAAACTGCTCAATGTTTTTACCTGTGTAAACGAGAATTCGTCGTGGCATTTCCGGCAGTTATTTCCAAATTTATTTTGATGAATATCTTCGTGACAACGGGTGCAATTGTCAAATTTCACTCCGGCAAATTGCTGGAATTGTTCGCCGTTTTGTACTATGGTTTTGTGGCATTTGGCACAATCCACATTTTTGTGTTTCCCGATTAATGGAAAATCCGATTTTGAATGGTCGAAACCCACCGCCGGTTGAAAAGATTCCTGGTTATGACACGAAGTACAGTTTTGCGACAGTGTATTTTGGTGCACATCTTCGTGGCAGGAAATACAACCGGGTTCCAGGCCTAAAAAAGTGCCTGGTAATTTTTTCTGCGAAATTTTTGAACGAATTAGTTCGGGGTTATGGCAGTCGTTACATTTAATATCAGCATGTTTCCCTTCCAATTTGTAGCCGGCCAGCAAGTGGTCAAATTGTTTTTCATTGAAACGAATTATCTGAAAATCAAGGCCAAAATGTTCGCCGTGGCATGTTGCACATTTCTTCCCTTTTACTTCTGTTGACGAATGATATCCTCTGTTTTGATCCATCAACGATTTGATTTCCCTGTGGCATTCCAGACATTTTGAGGTGGTTTCCTTTTCACCCAAAATGTGACATTTTGTGCAATTGGCCAGCCCTTCGAGGTGGGCGTGCGCTTTGGTCAGTTCGCCCGGGGAAATTTGTGCAGAAGTCTGGCTGATTGACATTAGCAGGCCAAAAAACAAAATAGTATTGTTGAATGCCTTGCTCATTCAGTTATCGTTGATTTTATCGTCTTTCATGTTTCAGAATCGCTTCTCCAAATTTACGGTTAATTTTAATACCTGCATTCTTTAAAAACTCAGTGGGCAGCTCGCCCCCCGCAAAAATGTAAACCAGGTCATTTCCAAGTGAAAGCTGTTCCTTGCCTTCAACCTTTATATTTACCTGGTTTACATTAATGGAAGTTACGTTGGAATTTAAAATTACTTCCAGCTTATTGGCTGAAATTGCTTCGTCAAGATGTTGTTTGTTTTTTGGTTTCAGCCTGGAAAAGGCATCTTTTCGATACGACAGGGTTACTATGTTATGCGGCGCCAAAAGTAACGCCGATTCAATGGCTGAATCGCCGCCGCCCACAACAAGAATACGTTTACCCGAAATTAATTCCGGTTCCAGCAAGCGGTAAAACACTTTGTGTAAGTTTTCACCGGGGACATCCAACTTTCTTGGCGTTCCGCGCCGCCCGATTGCCAGCAAAACCCGCTGTGCTGAATATTCATTTCCATTGCTGCATCGCACTGAAAAACCGCCGTTTTGTTGCACAATTTTGTCCACTTTTTTGTGTTCCTGAATTTGGATATCATTCTTTGACAAAACGGTATTCCAAAGTGCGAGCAACTCTTCTTTTCCGGTTTCATAAAGTTTTACTTTCCCGTAAAGTGGCAAATCCATCGGGTGGGTCATTACAATTTTTGAACGGGGGAAAGTAAAAACGGTTCCGCCCAATGTGTCCTGTTCCAGTGTGATGGTTTTTAATTTTAGCCGTTTGGCTTCCAACGTGGCCGAAATGCCTGCCGGTCCGGCGCCAATCACTACCAAATCATAATCCGTTTTATTTTGCGAAGTTATTCCCCGCGCCAGGTTATTCACAGCCTGCCGCCCCTGTTCAACCGCATTTTTTATCAATCCCATTCCTCCCATTTCGCCGGCAATAAAAATTCCTTTTACATTTGATTCAAAAAACTGATTTACGTGTGGCAAATCAACACCCCGTTTTTCCGTTCCAATAAAAAGTGAAATGGCTTGTGTTGGGCAGGCATGAAAACATGCACCATGCCCCACACAGCGACTGGCATTTATAACGGTTGCTTTTCCATTTTTAATGCCCAATATGTCGTGTTCAGGACAGGCACGAATACAGGCTCCGCTTTGAATACATGAATTTATATCAACCACGGGGTGCAGCGAAACCGGTTCGTGTAAACCATCCTCTTTGGCAATCTTTATTTTTTCTTCCACAATTTTTGATTCACGCCGTAATTTGCGGATGTAAATAAATATAACAACCACCAGAAAGATTCCGACAAAACCGTAAATCAGTATTTTTTCCCAAAGACTTTCCATGAACTAAAAAATCCATTTATAACCAAACATCAGGGCTACTGCAATGTGCACTACCATAATCACCAGCATAATTAATGCAAACGGAAGGTGAGCTACGTGCCAGTAGCGTAAAAAATTTTGCATCGCTGAAAGCCATGCAATTCGCCGGTTCAATACCAATTTCGATTTAAATATCCGGACAGCTTTACGAAGGTTTTTTCCTTTCAGATTTTGTGAAACAAGTTCTCTTCTGAACTGAAAAATCATTTTCTTTTCAAAGATAAATCGTTTAACAATCCTGATCAGATAGTTTTTTTCTTTTGATGGTGCTGCCATTTTCGTACGATTATTCATTCTGGTAAGAATATCTGAATCCAGGTTAAATTGATATTTCAGGTTGGTAAATAAATCCAATTCCATAGAATTTAAATCATTCAGGCTCATTTCCCGGCCTTCAATGGTTCGGGGAATCTGAAGGTAAATAAACCTCCCGATAATACCGCTGATTACCACCGCAACCATGCTCCAGAAACTAACAGCAACAATTCCACCAAATTTGAACGAAGTATGATAAAGCACCAAAACCGGGCCCAGTGTGCAAAGAAAAATGTGAAACTCGAGCCAGTGTTTTAAAATTCCGATTCGGGCGAAACGTCGAATTCTTTTTCGGGCCATGTAAGAAAACACACCAATTACCATAAATGCGGAACCCAATATGCCTATTCCATGGCCAATTAAGCCCGTGGGTTTTAATAATTCATTTTGCGCATGAAAATGACGTTCTTCAAGTTTTGTTGTGTAATAATCTGCACCATAAAATGCTAAATAGACAAAGGCAACAACTGTAACTGTAGCCATTGTAAACAGATAAATTTTATGCGCTAATCGACTCATTCAGCATTTTAAAATGAAGTTTGCTAACTCTAAAAGTAGTTATATTTTATTATCTATATGCGTTGATAATTATTGGGGAGTTATTTTAGATTAATTCCAAATTAATTGCTCAAGTTTCTGATTTACATGGTAGTCAATAAATCTTCATTATCCCACCTTATTTTTTGCAATTCACTCATCAGGGAATCTTTCAGTACCACATATTCCGGCATACGGTTTTCGTTAACTGGTTCTACAGGCGGTGCTTCCACTTTGAGGGGATCAACCGGGCTTCCGTTTTTATGTACCCTGAAGTCGAGGTGCGGACCGGTTGACAGTCCGGTGGAACCCACAAAACCAATTACCTGGCCTTGTTGCACGCGCGCTCCCTGAACAATTCCTTTGGCAAAACCCGAAAGGTGCATGTAGGTTGTGGTGTAAACCGAATTGTGTTTAATTTTTACATAGTTGCCACCGCCGCGTGCCTGGTAAGCGCGGGCAATTACAGTTCCATCACCGATTGTTCTTACCGGAGTGCCTTTGGGTGCGGCATAATCAACCCCATGGTGCGGCCTGCGAATGCGTAAAACCGGGTGCATCCGGCTGTGCGAAAAGCGTGAACTGATGCGTGCTGAAAATTCCAAAGGCGACTTTAAAAATGCTTTGCGCAGGCTCTGACCTTCATCATCAAAATAGTCGAACCGGTCGTCCTGGAAAAACCAAAATGCATAATTTTCAGCACGCATGTGGTCGAATTGAACTGCATAGATATTCCCAATTCCAATTGATGTTGAATCCACAAAAAGTTCATCGTAAATCACCCGGAAGCGGTCGCCTTTCTGAATGGCATAAAAATCGATTGACCAGGCGAAAATATCGGAAAGCCGGAGCGCCAGCATCGGATCAAGCCCATTGTCTTTCATGGTGTTCCAAAGCGAGGATTGAATTTCGCCATACCCGGTCCGGAGTCTGGTTTCAATTTCCTTTTCGCCCCGATAAACTTTTAACGAATCAAACAATTCGAAAACGTAATAATCTGTGGCCGAATTTTCATAAATAAAATAACGGGCCCGGGCCAGAGAGTCTGGTGTTTGAAATATAGAGTACCTGTTTCCTCTTCGAATTTTACGCACATCAAATACACCTTTCGATTGCCGTGCAATCTGATCTATAATTCCCATACCCACGCCGTAGTCACTTAAAATGTGGCTTAAATGCTGGTTTGGCCGAACGGTTCCATCAGCAATTAAAAAAGAATCGACAGGAAGGCCATACTTTAAAACGGGTGGAAGAGGCTGTGCCAAGGTATCAGTTTCTCCCAGGTCTTTGTTTTTCTTTTTTTGAACCTGTTGACATGAAAATGAGAAAAAAAGGATTATTACCAATCCAAGAAACGGTTTTGCTTTTCGTATATATCTATTCATCGAAATTTCTGTTACATTTTTAATCTGTCAAATCCTTTTCCATAAACACCCATCACACTTCCCATCGTAATAAAAGCATCCGGATCGATCTCCCTTATTTTTCTGAAAATCTGGCTGGTTTCTTTTTTACGAACAACCGACATAATAATTTTGGTGTTCTCGCGGGTGTACCAGCCGGTGCCATCTAATATAGTAACGCCTCTTATAGCCTCATTATTGATAAAGTTGGCAATTTTTTCATATTTTTTTGAAACAATGAACATTTGTGCCGAACGATTGGCGCCGCTTAAAAATGAATCGAGCGAATAGGCAACTACCCACATGGAGACATAACCATAAACCAGTTTCTCGGGCGATTGAAATACGAAATACGATGAGGCAATAATAATTACATCGCAGTAAAGAATAATCCGGCCCGGACTAATATTGCGGTATTTGTTAACAATCATTGCAAAAATATCGGTTCCACCGGTACTTCCGCCACGCGAAAAAACCACGCCCAGTCCAATACCGCAGGCCATACCACCCAAAACAGATGACAGAAACATATCGTCAACAATGGGCTCTTTTACAATTCCCTGGAAAACAGCAAAGAAAGCTGTAAGAACCAAAATACTATAAATGGTTTTTACACCGAAGTTGGCACCGAGAATTTTTATGGCTATTAAAACCAGAACCGCATTTACTGAAAGGAAAGTAACACTTACCGGAATTTTAGCTGCAAAATAGACCACGGCGCCAACACCACTGACGCCTCCACCGGTAATTTCGGCTGGAATAAGGAAAACCAACCAACCGAGGGCAAACAACAGCAGCCCAAAAGAAATGATGATGTAATCTTTTATGGCACTTACCAGTTTCCGATTCATATTAACTATTCCTGTAAACATCGCAAAATAAATGATTTCGGTTTAAACGAGCGCAAAAAAACGAACCGAAACAAGAAAAAAACGTGAGGTTTGTCAGGAAACCAAAAGCTTAATAGTGATTTAAACTCATTCACTATAACATTCAGAAATAGTTAACGTAATAACAATAAAAAATTTTATAATCAAAAATCGAAAGAATCATGGCAACATTAAAAACAACATTTGGTATTCTGCTTTCAAGTTTGCTTTTGGTGGTTTTTTCGGGCTGCGGCTCCGGTCAGAAAAAAAGCGCCGAAGAAACCCAACCGGAAATTAGTGCAGAATTTAAACAGGAACAGAGTGAATTGCTCGCCAAAGCAAATCAGGAACTTTCAAGTATTAATCAAAAAATTAGGGAGTTGAACGACAAGATTAAAGAAAAAGGCGGAAAACTTACTGATGCCCAAAATGAAGCCATTGATGAGTTTGAAGAAAAACGGGCATCTGTAAACAAATGCATGCACCAAATTAAAAACATTTCGCCTCAGGGATGGGACGATTTTAAAACCACTTTTGAAAAAGACCTGGAAGAGGTGAAAAATCAGATTGACGAAATTTTGGAGGGGTTGTAATTTAAAATTTCAAATTTGAATAAAAAAAACCGGTTACAAAATGCAGCCGGTTTTTTATATATTATTTCTTAAACGAAATTAAATTCCGAGTTTTTGTTTTACCAAACCGGGTATTTCCCCAGGTTCATTTGCCACCGGCACCCCAGCTTCGTTAAATGCTTTTATTTTTTCTTCGGCAGTGCCAGAACCACTTGAAATAATGGCACCTGCATGCCCCATCCGTTTACCGGGAGGAGCAGACTGTCCGGCAATAAAGGCTACTACCGGCTTGGTCATATTTTCTTTAATGTAGGCTGCAGCCTGTTCTTCGGCATCGCCGCCAATTTCTCCAATCAGCACAACGGCATCGGTTTCCGGGTCGTTTTCGTACATTTCAAGCAGGTCGATAAAGTACAATCCAGAAACCGGATCACCTCCGATTCCCACACAGGTTGATTGTCCCAGTCCGTTTTCAGTAAGCATGTTCACCACTTCGTAAGTGAGTGTGCCGGAACGGGAAATTAAACCAATATTTCCTTTTTTGAAAATCATTCCGGGTAAAATACCAATCAGGCATTCATCCGGCGTAATCAATCCGGGGCAGTTGGCGCCAATCAGTTTGGTACCGTTTTGTTTCAGCACGGGCATGGTTTTCATCATGTCCTGAACCGGAACGCCTTCTGTAATACAAACCACAAGTTTAACACCAGCGTAGCTGGCTTCCATAATTGCATCTCCTGCAAAAGGTGCCGGTACAAAAATAACAGATGCATTTGCGCCGGTAGCTTTTACAGCTTCATCAACCGTATTGAAAACGTGGATTCCACCCACATCGCTGCCACCTTTTCCAGGTGAAATCCCGCCAACGATGTTTGTACCGTAATCTTTCATTTTTGAGGTGTGAAACGCTCCGTCGCGTCCGGTAATTCCCTGTACTAAAACTTTAGTGTCTTTATTTATTAATATGCTCATTCTTAAATTTCTTTAAACTTTAAACTCTGAACTTTAAACTCTGAACTCACCCTCTGCTTAACTCAATGGCTTTTTGTGCGGCTTCGCTCATGGTAGAAACGGTTGGCAGTCCATATTCCTGAATGATTTCCAGACCTTCTTTGGCGTTTGTTCCCGACAAACGAATTACTACCGGAATATCGGTGTCAATTTCTTTTAAGGCCGTTACAAGTCCACGTGCCACATCGTCGCAACGGGTAATTCCGCCAAAAATGTTAATCATTACAGCTTTTACATTGCTGTCGCTTAGTAGGATATTCATTGCTTCCACCACTTTTTGCGGGCTGGAAGAACCTCCAATGTCGAGGAAGTTGGCTGGTTCGCCGCCATACAGCTTTATCATGTCCATGGTAGCCATGGCCAAACCGGCACCGTTTACCATACAGCCAATGTTGCCGTCGAGTTTTATATATGAAAGCCCTTTTTCGTTGGCTTCAATTTCTTTCTTTTCGTCTTCTGTCGCTTCCCGCATTTTCAGGATTTCCGGTTGCCTGAAAAGGGCATTGTCGTCGAAATTCATTTTTCCGTCAATGGCAAGAACCTGTTTGTCGGGTGTAAGCACCAGCGGATTGATTTCGGCAAGTGAAGAATCGGTTTCAACATAAAGCCGATACAATTTTACCAAAATGGCTGCAGCCTGGCGCATCTCTTTCGGATTGCTGAATAGTTGAAGGGCAATTTCCCGGGCCTGCCAATCCATCAAACCCATGGTGGGATCGATACTCAATTTAATGATTTTTTCCGGCGAAACACGGGCAACTTCTTCAATTTCCACGCCACCTTCGGCACTGGCCATAAGAGTTACAGACTTGGAATTGCGGTCGTTGATTAAACCAACATAAAACTCCTTTTCAATGTCAACTGCATCGGCCACCAGCACTTTTTCAACAGTAAGGCCTTTAATGTCCATGCCAAGAATCTGACCGGCCTTTTCAACTGCTTCAGCTTTTGTTTTCGCCAGTTTTACACCACCGGCTTTTCCGCGTCCGCCAACATGAACCTGGGCTTTTACCACACGCAGTTTGTCGCTGTTGGGCACATTTTTTTCAACTTCTTCTACCGAATGGCAAATAACTCCATCCGGAACAGGAATCCCGTACTTCCTGAATAAATCCCGGGCCTGATATTCGTGAATTTTCATACTCTTAAAATTGTTAACTTTTTGCAGTATAGTATGGAACTCGCATGAATTTTAATTATGCTCTTTCGCGATTTTTTTTTCATGCTCGTTTCATTTTTATTATTTAGATGAACAGAAGTGATAATAACGGGCAAAAATACCAAATATTTAATAATCGAGAACTATCAATATGTGCCTTTTTTATGATATTTGGCATGGTTTGTATTGACTTCCTGCAATAAAATGGCTGACTGGATTTTTAGGTTAAGGTACTGGTTTCAATTACAGAAGTAACATCGATGGCTCATTTTTTTCTTTTAGATTTGTACTCAAATTGGAAATAGATGGAAGAATTAATCCGAAATGTAATTGAAAGAGAGGCAGAGGCCATTAAAAATATACCTGTAAATTCAGTATTTTCAGAATCAGTTGAAATTATTCACCGGCATGTTCACCAAAAAAAAGGGAAATTGGTAGTTAGTGGAATGGGTAAAGCCGGACAAATTGCCGAAAATATTGCAACCACGTTCAGCTCAACAGGCACACCGGCAGTTTTTTTACACCCCAGCGATTCGCAACACGGCGATTTGGGGGTGATTCAGGAAAACGATGTGTTGTTGCTGATTTCCAATTCGGGAAAAACCCGCGAAATTCTGGAACTTGTTGGTTTGGCAGGTGAATTGTATCCCGGTTTGCCGCTGATTGTAATTTCAGGAAATCCCGAAAGTGTACTGGCACAAAATGCCAATGTGTTCATTTTTACAGGAAATCCGGAGGAGGTTTGTCCACTTGGTTTAACACCAACTACTTCAACCACTGTGATGACTGTAATTGGTGATGCACTGGTAGTGGCTATGATGACCAGAATTGGTTTTACCAGCCGCGATTACGCCAAACGACACCACGGAGGGTACCTTGGAGATAAATCGCGATTGCAGGCGGGAACCGGACTTTTTTAGTATTTGTCTATATTATTGTATTCCCGCTGATTTTGCAGACAATCGCAGATTTTTTAATGCTTTATCTACGAGCGTCAGCGCAGCCTGCGGGAAATTATGAATATAAAAGGATTATCATCATGCGAATCACAAAAGAAAAAACCACAGGATTGGTAATTGACATTCAGGAACGATTATTTCCGGTAATGTGGGGGAAGGAAAAATTTCTGAAAAATTGTCAAATCCTCATTCAGGGTTTGAACGAACTGGGCGTTCCCATTATAGTTACCCAACAATACTCTAAGGGTTTGGGCGAAACTGTTGATGGAATAAAATCGGTTCTGCCTGAATTTAAATCCATTGAAAAACGGGAATTTAGTTGTTGCGACGAGCCTTCAGTCAATTTAAATCTGGCTGAACTTCAAACAAAAAACGTTATTATTTGTGGTATTGAGTCGCATGTTTGTGTGCTGCAAACCTCCATCGATTTAAAAGAAGCAGGTCTTAATCCGGTTGTAGTTATGGATTGTGTTTCATCGCGTACCCCGGAAAGTATTGAATTGGCCAAAGAACGCTTCCGTTTCGAAGGCATTATGATGACCTCGGTGGAATCCATTTTATTTGAATTAACACGTTCCTCGGCAGCACCCGAATTTAGAGCCATTTCGAAACTGGTGAAATAGCTGTTTGCAGTTTGTTAAAAAAGAATTTTTTACGCTGTCTGCATTCAGCATAAAAAATTCTATTTTTCCGGCCTGAACAAAAACGAAAAACCAACAGCAAATGAGCGGATTTTTTGGCGTTATTTCTAAAACCGATTGTGTTTCTCCTGTATTTTACGGAACCGATTACCACTCACACCTTGGCACAAAACGGGCAGGATTATCATTTTACAACCCAAAGGATGGTTTTCAACGGGCCATTCACAGTTTGGAAGACGGCTATTTCAGAACAAAGTTTGAAAACGACCTGGTAAATTTCAGTGGAAGCGCGGGAATTGGAGTTATAAGCGACACTGAGGCACAACCGCTGGTAACCAGTTCGCATCTGGGAAAGTTTGCCATTTCAACTGTGAGTAAAATAATAAATGCAGATGAGCTGGAAGATGCTTTTCTGAAAAGACACCGTACGTTTTCGGAAACCAGCCAGGGTAGCGTAAATCCGACCGAACTCACTGCCATGCTCATTGCCGATGGTGATGATTTTGTTTCAGGAATAGAAAATGTGTATGAAAAGATACAAGGTTCGTGCTCAATTCTTATTCTTACAGAAAACATGCTGATTGCCGCCCGCGACATATTAGGCCGAACACCGGTAATCATAGGGAAAAATAGTCATGGCTATGCTGTTGCGTCAGAAACCAGTGCTTTTCCAAACCTCGGTTACGAAATCGAAAAATTTCTGGGACCTGGCGAAATTGTGCGAATTACAGCTGATGGATACGAGCAAATTCGAAAACCCGACGAAGAGATGCAGATTTGTTCGTTTTTATGGGTTTATTACGGGTATCCGCCCTCGTATTACGAAGGAATTAATGTTGACGAGGTGCGTTACCGTTGTGGCGCTGCCCTGGCACGTAAAGACGATGTGGAAGCAGATTTTGTGGCCGGAATCCCCGACTCAGGTCTGGGGCATGCCATTGGTTACAGCAACGAGCGGAAAATACCCTACATGCGCCCCTATGCCAAATACACACCCACCTGGCCACGCAGTTTTATGCCCCAGAACCAGGTTACCCGCGATTTGGTAGCCAAAATGAAACTCATTCCGAATCCGGCGATTATTAAAGGAAATAGGGGAATTTTTCTCGATGATTCCATTGTGCGTGGAACCCAGTTGAAAGACAATACACGCGATTTATACAACGAAGGAATTGAAGAAGTTCACATGCGCATAGCCTGTCCGCCATTAACTTATCCGTGTGAGTACCTGAATTTTTCACGCTCCCGGCAGGCGCTTGAGCTGGCAACCCGCAAAGCAATCAGTCAACTGGAAGGCAAAGGGGAAGTGGACATGAAAAAATATTCCGACCCGGAAACCGAAGAATACAAAGCGATGGTGGAGCGAATCCGTAAAAACCTTGGACTGACTTCCCTGCAGTTTCAAACTTTACCTGATTTGGTGGAAGCCATTGGTTTACCCAAAGGAAAATTGTGTACGCATTGCTGGGACGGAAGCAGTTACTTTAAAAATTCGAAATAATTTTTGGGAGTAATTTGCTGAAAACCGTGTTTTTGTCGATTATAATCGACAAAATTACAATTAATCCTGGAGTTTGAATTCGGAAATTTTAACGAAATCGAAAATAAAGGGATTTCTACAAAAATCTTCTACTATTTTTACCCGAAAATTATTTAATAAAAATGCTTGAAGTTTGTGCGCTTGCCTCAGGAAGCAACGGAAATTGCTACTACATTGGAAATGAAAAAGATGCTGTTCTGATTGACGCAGGAATTTCCTGCAAACAGATTCTAAAACGGATGGCAGAAAAGGACCTCAATCTGCAAAAAATTAAGGCTGTTTTTATTTCGCATGAACACAGCGACCACATTCGCGGGGCGAGGGTTTTTGAAAAAAAGCTAAAAGTTCCGGTTTATATTACAGCAAAAACTTATTTGGCCACTTACAAGAATATGCAGCCTTCTTATCCGCGGTTTTTTGAACCGGGAACTTTTGTTGCTGTTGGTGAATTTCATATTCATCCTTTTCTGAAAAACCACGATGCCTCCGAGCCCTGTTCATTTAGGGTGGAGTATGCGGGCAAAAATGTTGGCGTTTTTACCGACATTGGTGAACCGTGCGAAAATGTAATTTCGCAAATCGCTTTATGCGACACGGTTTTTCTGGAATCGAATTACGATGAAGAGATGCTTCGAACCGGTTCATACCCCTATTATCTGAAACAGCGGGTAGCTTCTTCCCACGGCCATTTGTCGAACGTGCAGTCCCTTAAATTGCTGGAAGAAAATGCCGGAGCTCATTTAAAATGCGTTTTTTTAAGCCATCTTTCTGCCGAAAATAATACTCCTGAAATAGCCATGGCAACACACCAATCCCTTGCAGACAAATTTGATGTAAAACTCACTTCAAGGTACGGACCTGCTGAAGTTTTTCTTTTGTAGCAAAAACACCAGAAAAGAATTTTTTTTTGCTATCATTTCAAATCAGAAAAAGTTAGTTCGAAATCAGAATTGGCGTTGATTTTTATGAAAGAAAATCCGGATGAATAACTTCACCCGGATTCAATTATAAGTTTTAACCTGCACTTAAATTATTATCGGATAAGTGCCGGCAATGAGGGATGTTTCTCAAAATCGAAAGTAACCGGTACAACAGCCAAGGAAGCTACTTCAATGCCCTCAACCAGGGCAGGTTCCCATTCGCCCGATGTGGCTTTTATAGCTGAAATGGCTTGTTCCTGTAAGTCTTTAAGGTACATATCCATCGAGGTTTCAATGTTGCTCGCTGTTGTGGCAAATGGTATTTCGCCGTCTTCGTCAACAACAAACTTAACAAAAATAGTTCCTTCAACTCCCCAGTTTTTTGCTTTTTCCGGGTATTCCAGGTTACTCCGAATTTCCGTTTCAAGTTCATCCCTGCCACCTGTGTATGCTGCAGGTTCGTCAACAGAATAAAAAACACCGACCCTGTTTTCTTTGTTTTTAAGCATATTTTTTCTGCTTTTCAGGTCGAATAATACTACTTCTAATCTTTTTCTGTCAATGTCGTTATCAATTCCTGAAACAGAAACATCCTGTACTTCGCCGTCTTCCATAGTGTAAGTGTAAGAAAAGGCAGGATAATCTTTAACTATTTTATAAATTTGTTTCAGATAATCCATGTTTTCATCTTCCAATTTCTCCATTTCGCTGATTGACATAGATTTGCTCTGCTGAGCAAACGCTGATGAACCAACGAGTGAAAATACGATCAACAAAATAGCTGATAATTTTAAAATTGTTTTTTTATAATTTAAAGCATTCATAATATAAAATTTTTGTGGTTATAAATTATTGAAAAGCCCTGCAATTACAAGTAATATCATAATTACGAAAAGTAACCAGAAAAAAGTACCCAGGGCTACTACTGTTTTTTCTTCTTTTGCCATCTCTTTTTTTTGCAACTCCAGTTCGCTTCTTGTTTTGGGGCTGGGAGTTGTGGCAGCCAACAGAAGTGCAATTAAAAGCCCGGTA
This sequence comes from Mariniphaga sp., assembly GCA_036350775.1. Lineage (GTDB taxonomy): Bacteria > Bacteroidota > Bacteroidia > Bacteroidales > Prolixibacteraceae > Mariniphaga. Next base: position 2,518 of record JAZBNQ010000415.1, on the reverse strand, counting down.
ACTAAAGGCGGAACCCAATAAATTTCATTGAAAAAATAGGGCCCTACCGGACCAATCCATACATCGGCTGCAATTACAGCGAGTAGGATTACAATGAAAAATATCCAGAAACTTCCCCATGGTCCCCTGTTTTTAAGCAGGTAGGTGAAAATGAAAGTGATCACAAATGCGATCAATACTAAATAAAGTATGCCTGTCAATATTTCATTCATTGCAATTATTTTTGTATTACAGTATTTGAAAATACTATGCCACTATACCTTTTATTGAATGAAAAATTGGCTGAAATTTATATTGTGTGCATGTTTTTTTTTGAGTTTAAAATATTAATTGTCAGGATTTAATTGATTTTGTATTTGTTTTTGTGAACGTAATTATTTAAATGGCCAGATGATTTTTAATGGCTTTAAAAGTCCTGCATAATTGCAATTCAGGCATTTTGCTTTTTAAAAATTTTTTCGGTTTCAACCTTTCCTTTTTTAGAATTCAGCATATAAAAGATAATTTATTGAAATGCATTTTTTACTATGAGTTTTAGGTTCGGAGCTTTAAAATTACCTGCCTGGAATTTCTATTAATGAGTGTGGAGGATTTACACAGGTGTGTGAATATTTCCTCAAAACAAAGTTTTCGAAACTGTTTAAATTAGATAAAAAAAATTCCGATTACAATTTCTTGTAACCGGAAAGAACTTTGATAAACAATATTTTAAAATTAGTTTACAACCAACTTTTATATCTATACGATCAATTTTATTCCCTGCTGGCCAATTTTGAAAGTAGCCTCAGAATTTCCAGATATAACCATACCAAAGTAACCATCAAGCCGAAAGCGCCATACCATTCCATGTATTTGGGTGCGCCCTGTTCAGCTGCCCGTTCAATAAAGTTGAAATCGAGGACCAGGTTCAGTGCGGCCACTGCAACCACCACCAGGCTGATGCCGATACTTAGGTTGCTGTTTCCGTGCAAAAAACCCAGTTCGGCGCCAAACATTCCGGCAACGAAACTAACCAGGTAAACTACTGCAATGCCAGCAGTGGCGGCAAAAACGCCCATCATAAATTTTTTGGTCACTTTAATAATTCCTGAGCGATATAAAAAAAGCATGGCAGCAAAAACAGCCAGTGTAAGTGCAACTGCGCGCATTACAATTCCGCTATACGAAGCTTCGAGAATGGCAGATAAACCACCCAATAGCATCCCTTCCAAAACAGCGTATATGGGTGTTGAGATACCGGCACTTTTGGGCCGGAAAACCGTGACTAATGCTGTAATAAATCCGCCGATTCCACCAATGGCCAACCACGGAACTACGGCCGACATGCCAGCCTCAGGTGTTGCGGCATTAAAGAATTTGTTCCATGTAAACAAGGCAGCGGCAATAACCAGCAACAGCGATAATGCAGTTTTATTAATTGTACCATTTACGGTCATCACTTCCGAAGAAGCGGTGGTATATTCTTTATCAAAAACCTTTTCGCTTAAAGCGGGGTTCGAACTTTTTGTCAAATTCATCATGGCGATAAAATTAAATATTAAATTTTCAGACTGCACTATAACAAAAAATCTGCCATGCCGGTTTGCCTGACAGATTTACTGAAGCAGGATGACAAGTGCATTTTTACTGCAACTGCTCCTTCAAAAAGTTGGTCATTCTGGCGTACAAATGCATGGTAGTATTTCCGCCGCGGATGCCGTGGTTAGATCTTCTAAATTCAATCCAGTTTAATATTATTGATAGTGTTGACAAAAAGCACACAATGCATTATATTTGTATCATGAATGTTTTTAACTGGAATAAAGAAAAAAATGAATGGCTCAGGAAAAACCGAAATATTGGTTTTGAAGATATTGTATTCCTGATTAGTGAAGGACATTTGATAGAAATTATAAAAAATCCTGGCGGCAAATATCAGAATCAGTTCATGTTTGTTATCAACTATGATAATTATATTTATCTGGTTCCCTTTGTAATGAATGAGGATGAAGTCTTTTTAAAAACGATTATTCCAAGTAGGAAGGCTACAAAAAAATATATTGGAGGAAAAAACAATGAAAACAAATAAAGATTTGAATTTAAATAACGAAGAAAAAGAATTGTTGGAATCTTTTAATAATGGCGAATGGGAAAAAATTTCAGACCATGAAAATGAGTTAAAAAAATTCCGGGAACTTGCCAGCGATTCGTTAAAAAAAGACAAACGAATCAATATCCGAATTACCCACAAGGATTTAACTGAGATAAAAAGAAAAGCAGTTCATGAAGGCATCCCATACCAAACGTTGGTTTCCAGTATTTTGCACAAATATGTCAATGGCAGGTTTATTGAAAAACCAGAGCCATCAACATAATTCCTGAATTATTTCAACTGCTCCTTTAAAAAGTTGGTCATTTTGGTGTACAAATGCATGGTGGTATTTCCGCCGCGGATGCCGTGGTTGCGGTTGGTGTAAATGGCCATGTCGAATTGAACTCCTTCCTGCACCAGTTTTTCGGTAAACTCGTATGTATTTTG
>JAZBNQ010000414.1:0-2016 GCA_036350775.1 Mariniphaga sp. | reverse complement strand
TTACCAGGACATGGTAAAAATTACCCGTGCTATCAAAGATAAATCGTTGTGGGAAAACCCCCAGATCGTAAAAGCATACACGTACGCCAAAGAAAACAATAAAAAGGTTCATCTTATTGGTTTAATTGGACCTGGAGGAGTACATGCGCTTAGCGCTCATATGGTGGCCCTGTGTCAGATTGCCACTGACATGGGTTTGGAAGATATTTTCATTCATGGGCTAACTGATGGTCGTGATACCGATCCTCGTTCGGGCTATGGATTTATAAAAAATGATCTGGAAGCCTTAAAGTCCACGAATGCCCGGTTTGCATCGCTTATTGGACGCTATTATGGAATGGACCGTGATAAAAATTACGATCGCCTGAAACTGGCTTACGATTTATATACACAGGGAAAAGGCGAAAAAGCAACCGATATTCTAGAAGCTGTTCAAAAATCGTATGACAATGGAGTAACTGACGAATTCATTAAACCCATAGTAATGGTTGACGAGAATGGTGAACCACTTGCAAAAATTGAAAACGGCGATGTGGTTATCTGCTTTAACTTCCGAACTGACCGGTTGCGTCAGACTACCATTGCATTTACTCAGGAAGATCTTCCCGAATTCGGGATGCACACGATTGACTTGCAGTGGTACACCATGACCAATTATAAAGCCGATTTTAAAGGCATTCATGTGATTTTTGACAAGGAAAATGTAACCAATACCATGGGCAACGTTGTTGCAAAAGCCGGATTAAAACAAATACGGATTGCAGAAACAGAAAAATACGCCCATGTTACTTTTTTCTTCAGCGGTGGAAGAGAAGAGCCCTTTTATGGCGAAGAACGAATTCTCATTCAGTCGCCAAGAGTTCCAACCTACGACCTTCAACCTGAAATGTCAGCACCAAAGGTGAAAGACGCAATTGTTCCGAAGCTGAAAAACAAGGAGGCTCATTTTGTTTGTCTGAACTTTGCCAATGGCGACATGGTGGGGCATACAGGAGTTTACAAGGCCATTTACAAAGCCATTGAAGCTGTTGACCAGTGTGCGAAAGAAGTGGTTGAAGCGGCTCTGGAAGGCGGATACGATGTGATGATAATTGCCGACCATGGAAACGCCGACAATGCGGTGAACGAAGATGGCTCGGAAAACACAGCCCATTCATTGAATCCGGTCCCCTGTATTTATGTAAGTAACAAAAATACCAACGTGAAACTGCAGAATGGAATTCTGGCTGATGTAGCTCCCACACTTCTAAATGTTATGGGATTGGAGGTTCCTAAAGAAATGACAGGCAAAAACCTCATAAAAAAATAAAATTGTTGTCAATCCGGATGAAATGAGGAAAACAGGAAATGATTTTCTCATTTCTTCCCTATCGATATTTTAAAAAGGTATCATGATTGAAATTGGACGCACCATAATTAGCAGGGCAATTTTCGAACAACATTTTGTTTGCGACTTGTTTAAATGCAAGGGAGCCTGCTGTGTTGAAGGTGATTCTGGTGCGCCGCTTACTCCCGAAGAAGTAAAAATCATAGAAAAAGATTACCCCGCCTTCGAAAAATATCTTCCGGAAAACCATAAAAAGGAAATTGAGAAACAAGGCTATTCCATGATTGACGAAGATGGTGATTTGGTTACGCCGCTTGTAAATAAACGCCAGTGTGCCTATTCTTTTCACGACGAAAATGGCATTTTGAAATGCAGCATCGAAAAAGCATATTTTGAAGGGAAAACCAGTTTCCGAAAACCTGTTTCCTGCCACCTCTTTCCCATTCGGATTACTGAATACAAACGGTTTGATGCCGTAAATTACGAAGAACTTGAAATCTGCAAGCCGGGCCGCGCCTGTGGTAAATCGCAAAAAGTAAGGCTTTATGAATTCCTGAAAGAGCCACTCATTAGAAAATATGGGGAAGAGTGGTACAACGAAGTTGAAATTGCAGGCCGGTATCTGGAGAAACAAACACTATCTCATAAGCCGAATAAATAGGGTAAGAAATTATTACAAGAAAGTTTCC
>JAZBNQ010000413.1:0-11418 GCA_036350775.1 Mariniphaga sp. | reverse complement strand
TTACTGTATCAACATTCATGGTTTTAATTTTTTTTTTTCAAAGTTAGAAATAATTTCTCATTTGGAGTAAATCATAAAAACCTCAGTAGTTCAAATTTAAATCCCTGAAATCTCCATCACCACAATTTCTGAGCGGCTATTCGTTCGGATGGGTGGCCCCCAGGTTCCGTAACCCGATGAGACATAAAAGTGGGTGTTTTTTATTTTGCCGTATCCTTTGCTGATTTCGAACATGGCGCCGGTAATATAATTAAACGGCCACATTTGTCCGTTGTGCGTATGCCCCGAAACCTGCAAATCTACATTTTGTTCAGCCACTTCAGCTAATTTATAAGGTTGATGGTCGAGCAAAAAAACCGGTTTTTGCGTATCTGTGTTTTCGAGCAATTCATTCAGGGTTTTTCGTGGTTTGCCATACATTCTTTCTGCAGTAATGTCTTCGCGGCCAACAACGGCAATTCCATTTGGGAGGAATGCAACACTGTCGCGCAGCACTGTAATGTTATGGTCTTCCAGGTATTTGTGCGCTGCGGCGGCATTGCCATAAAATTCATGGTTTCCAAGGATTGCAAACACACCATGTTTTGCACGAAGGTTTTTCAATATGTCGCCCATGTTTTTTTGAATTACCGGACCCAGATCTTCATCGAAAATATCGCCGGCAAGCAGCACCAAATCAGCATTTTCATTGTTTACAAGTTGAACCATTTTATCCAATTTGCCGTTTGAAATCATCATTCCCAAATGAATATCTGATACCAGAACTACCTTTTGTTTGTCATTGGAAATTGTTTTGTTAATTTGAAATGAAACCCTTTTTACAGTTGGCATCCGGGCACTTAAATATCCGCCAATCAAAATGATTGCAGAAATTGAATAAACTATAAAAACAGCAATTTTACCCTTTTCGCTGGTCCATGAAAACCTGAAAAATTCTGTCAGGTTAAAAAGACTGTTTACACCTCGAAGAATATCCGCGAGTAAAAACAATAAAGTGAGATAAACCATGGCTCCCAGCCACCATGACCCAACTTTTACAAACGGCTCAGCAAGCGACATAGCTCCGGCACGTTCAGTGAAACGTCCGATAGCATAGGCAAAAGCTACCAGCCAGAATAGAATGGAAGCAATCCACCAGGCAATGCTCCCATCTGGGATTATCGCTTTTGTCCGCGAAAAGATATACAGGTTAACCAACAGGTTCACCGCGAAAACTATAACAAAAAATATCATATATGTTTTACCTTTCATTTTTAATTTGTTAAACATTTAAACCAAAAATTACAACAAAGGTTTAGATGAGTTTTTTTATTTTATTCTTTTCTGGTTTAAATAAATTTCCGATTTTGCGCACCATTTTAATTTTTACATAGAGGACCGTAAAAAAAATACATACATGGCAAAACAAAACGAAAAACCGCAAGCTGATTTACAAACAAAAAGTACAGGAGTACTTAAATGGATTGAACTATTGGGAAACAAGTTACCTCATCCGTTTTGGTTGTTTGTCTGGATAATCGGATTTATTATTGTTTTAAGTGCAGTTACTGCATTCATTGGAATCAGTGCAGTGGATCCCGGTACAGGAGAAGTGGTACAACCCCAAAACCTGATTTCAGGTTGGGGATTACGGCGGTTTCTGGAAGAGATGGTAACCAACTTTGCCCATTTTGCGCCGTTTGGATTAGTGCTGGTCATGTTAATGGGCGTATCGGTTGCCGAACGCAGCGGGTTGCTCACTATTATTCTTCGTACCATGGCATTTGCTGTTCCGCGAAAAATTGTTTTGCCTGTAATTTTTATCATTGGCGCCTGTGGAAATATTGGGTCTGATGCCGGAGTGGTAATTGTACCGCCCATTGCAGCTCTTATTTTTGCCCAGATGGGATTGCATCCCATTGCCGGGCTCATTGCCGGTTATGCCGGTGCAACTGCCGGTTTTACGGCTAATCTTTTTATCGCCGGAACTGATGTTCTGCTGGCAGGAATTAGCACCGAAGTAGTACAGCAAATTGATCCTTCTATTGAAGTGAGTGCCACAGCCAACTGGTACTTTATGATTGTTTCTACATTATTACTTGGTATTGGAGGAGCTTTTGTCGCCTCCCGTTTTACTATTCCCCGCACCCGGGGTTTTGCCATTGGCGACGGTTCAATAGAATCGTATGATGAGGCGCCAAAACTAACGGCAATTGAAAAAAAAGCATTACGGTATGCCGGATTGTCGTTACTGATCTTTACTGCAATTATACTTGTGCTGTTATTACCAGCCAATGCACCGTTGCGAAATCAGGAAACCGGTGGAATAGTGCCTTCGCCTTTTTTGCGCGGACTGGTGCCTATTCTGTTTTTCTTTTTTGCCATTCCCGGTTATGTTTACGGTAAAATTACCGGCAGCATTAAAAAACCCGACGATTTGCTTCAGTTTATGGAGCAGGGGATGAAGGACCTTTCGGGTTACATTGTGCTTATGCTGGTTGTGGCACAGTTTATCAACCTGTTTAGCTGGAGCCGGCTGGATACCATTCTTGCAATAAACGGAGCTGAGTTTCTTAAATCAACCGGCTTAACCGGACCGCTCATGTTTACGATGTATATGATTTTAGTTGCCTTTTTGAATATTTTCATTGGCAGTGGTTCGGCCAAATGGGCCATTTTTGCTCCTATTTTTATTCCCATGCTGTCGCAGTTGGGTTACAGCGCGGCGTTCATACAGTTGATGTACCGCGTTGGCGATTCCATTACCAATTCAATCAGTCCGTTATATGTTTATTTTCCTTTGCTCATTGGGTGGGTGAGAAAATACGATAAAAATGTTGGCATTGGAACGATTCTTTCGTTGCTGGTGCCCTATGCCGTGGTTCTTTTTATAATGTGGGTTGTTTTGTTGTTTGTTTGGTTCTGGCTCGATTTACCGATTGGTGTAGGCGAGGGAATTTTTGTATAAGGACTTATTTTTCAGCAATTACCAGCATTTCAAAATCTTCGGTGGTTAGTTTATCGTTTCGGGAAAAAGCGCCCAGTTTTGCCCCGTAAATATCAATTTTCTGGTAACCGAGCGATTTCAGCAGCCAGGTAATTTCGCTGGGCACGTAATATCTTTCATTGCATTTCAGTGTTTTTTTATTGCCTGTGTCGTCTTCAAATTCAGTAATGTTGTGGTCGCGAAATGTCATTAAATCAAAGGTGTTGCTCCTGTAAGTTGCGTTTCCTTCTTCCGAATTGGAATCGCAAAATTCTTCCACCGAATGATACAACGGGAATAAGCCATTCAGTGTGGTAAAAATGAATGTACATTTCTTTTTTAGTGACTGGGTTACATTTTTTAAAATTTCAAAGTTCATTTCATCGGTTTCCATCAGGGGAAAACCGCCTTCACAAAGCATAATGGCTACATCAAATTCATTTTTAAATGGCAGGTTACGGGCGTCGTGTTGCTGAAAATCTATGGATAGTTTCTGTTCTGCTGCCTTTTGCCTGGCTTTGGCAAGTTGTGATTCCGATAAATCGATTCCGGTAACCGAATAACCTCTTTTTGTCAGTTCAATAGAATGACGACCGGTTCCACAGCCAACATCTACTATTTTCAACGATTTGTTGAAGTTGAATTCCTTTTCCAGAAAATCACACTCTCCGGTAGTTCCCCGGGTAAAACTTTCCTGTTCGTATTTTTCTGCGTAATTTTCAAACAGAGCTTCGTACCATTGTTTATTTTCCATTTGTTTCATGTTTTAGCTGGATATTACGTAAAGCTGTAGTGGTTACCCACGAACATATTCCAAAGGGTTTGGAAAGATCAACTTCAGGCCGGATGGAAAGTTTTCTGCCTTCATAGTTGAAATCAACAATTTGTTCGTCGTCAATCCATGCTTCAATTTGTTCTTCGGCAACTTTTAAATGAATACTGTACCAGGTATCGCGTTCGAATTTTTTCAGGGTGCGGGTTTCATTATCCGATGCGTCCAGTCCGTCAATACTGCTGAGGCCCACCACCGGACCGCCCCAACCACCAACTATTAAAGAACAAAACGAGTCGCCCACCGGAAAAGTCATTCCGCAGAAAAAGTCGTTGCCTGTTACTTTTTTGGCTTCCAGTTTCACTTCGTAATTCATTTTCGGGAAATCACCTTCCCATGTTACTCCCGAGCAACCATCGCCCATTCCCAATACAATATTTCCGTCTGAAACCTGCACTGGTCCTTGGGTGCCAAACTGTGTCACTTCCCACCCTTCAAGCGTCTCGCCATCGAAAAGTAAAATCCAACCCGGATCGGCACTTTTAGTTTCCGTGGTTTTTGTTTCCTGGTTCTGTGCACTATTTCCACAACCTGCAGTAATTAAAAATACTGCAAAAGAAAGGACCGCAAGCGCTCGGGCATACAAGGAATGAAATTTATTCATCGTTTTAAACTTTTGCTTTTTAAATATCAGGCAAGTTAGCCTATCTTTTGAAAATTAACAACGAACTGAACTTTTTTAATAACCATTAAACTTTTACCTTTATGGCTATGAATGAATACTTAAACAGGCAACTGGATCAGATTAGCAAGCTCATTTCGGGATTGAAGGGAGTGGATGTTGATTTGGAAAAGTTAACAGAACTCGACAAATCGCTTGAAATGTTGAGCCACCGGATTAAAACTGCACGCCTGGAAGAGCAGGAAGAAGAATTGGATTTTGCCGACCAGGGATTAAAACAGGATGCGATGTTTTATTTTAACCAGGAATTTGAGGTTATTCGTTTTGTTGGTTCTTTTGAGAATATTTTCGGAAACCGGAAAATGGATTCATTGCCCGGAGTAAATTCATTTTTTTCAAAATCAAAGTTTAAAGAGTTCAGGCAGAGAACAGAATTGTTGTTTAAAACAGGGGAGCCACAATCGTTTCATTCAGAAATAATTTCGAAAAACGGACTAACCTTGCCCGTTCATTTTTTACTTGAGAAAATTTTATTTGGAAAGTCACCAAATACTGTTTCAGCCGGAATGGTTTTTTCCTTACAAACACCGTCGGAACTGGAGGATTATCGTGAGATTCTTATTGAGAATCTTCCGGGAATGGACGTTTATCTTTTTGATACCAAATTCAGGCATGTGCTGGCGGGTGGTCGTGAAAAAGAACGGTTAGGCCTTACAAATGCAGATTTTACCGGAAAAACCCTGTTTGAAGTATTTGATGAAAAAACGCAAAAACGACTGTTCCCGTTTTACAGAAATGCCCTCGATGGAAAAATTTCCGAGGGTGAAGTTCGCATAAAAAAGCACGTTTACTACATTCGTGCAACTCCGGTTCAAGGCATTGATTTTGAAATTGTTGGTGGTGCACTAATTCTTCAGGATGTAACCAAAGAGAAGGAAATTGAGAAAAAACTGGTAAAAGCCAAACGTTCGGCAGAAGAAGCAGATAAAGCCAAATCGGTTTTTCTGGCAAGTATGAGTCACGAAATCAGAACCCCCTTAAACGCAATAATCGGTTTTACCGGATTGCTCAATAAAACAGAATTGACCACTAAGCAAAAGAAATTCAGTCATTTAATCCAACAGTCTTCAGAACATCTTCTTTCACTTGTTAACGATGTCCTGTTTCTTTTTAAACTCGAAATGGAAAGAGTTTACATTGAACAAATTCCTTTTAATCCTCATGATTTGGTTCGGAATGTTTATGAGTCGATGTTATTCAGGGCCAATGAAAGCCAACTGTATTTTTATTATTCAATCGAAAGCGATATTCCTGAGGTCTTGATAGGAGACCCGTTTCGAATTAAGCAAATTTTGATGAACCTGACCGGAAATGCCATCAAATTTACTGATGAAGGGAATGTTTCAATACGGGTTTTTAACGAAAGGACAACGGCAAAAAAAGTTTTTCTTCGGTTTGAGGTGGAGGACACTGGAATAGGTATTTCGGAAGATGACCTGAGTAAAATATTTGATGAGTTTACCCAGTCGCAAATTGAAAACGTAAAGAAAAGAAAAGGAGCTGGCCTGGGATTAACCATCGTTCGGAAACTAATTGATTTGCTGAGTGGAAGATTGTTTGTAGAAAGTAAACCTGGTATTGGCTCAAAATTTACCGTTGTTATTCCATTCGAAAAAACAGAGTCTTTTATTCCTGTTCAGGATGAGAAAGACTACGGAGTTGATTTTGACCTGTTGAAAGGAAAACGAATTTTATATGCAGATGATGATGAGCACAACATTTTACTGGGCGAATCTATTCTGAAAGATTGGGAAGTATCTTTCGAACTGGCTTATGACGGAAATGAAGCTCTGGAAGTGCTTAGGAACGAAAAATTCGATATTATTTTGCTTGATATTCAAATGCCGGGATTCTCGGGAGTTGAAGTTGTGAAGCAAGTAAAAAAGGATGCCAATAATCCCAACCATCAAACAAAAATGTTGGCAGTTACTGCAAATATTATGGAAAGTGACATTCAAGAATATTTGAACAGCGGTTTCGACGGATATATTTTGAAACCTTTCAGTGAAGAAGAATTATACAATAAAATTTGCAATTTGCTGAATCTGGAGCACACAAAGCCGAAAAAAGAACCTGTTATTTCTTCGGGCAATAATGAAAAGTTAAAGGCCAATGGTTTTAACACTTCCATGCTAATGCAAACAGCAGGTGGCGATCTGGCTTTTTTCAACCAGATGATTGACACGTTTACAGCAGGCGCCAAAGATGCTTCTGCTACATTCAGAATAGCAGTGAAAAAGGAAAACTGGAAAGAGATTGGCAAAAAGGCGCATAAGGCCATTCCATCCTTCAGGTATTTCGGATTGGTTCAACTGGTAAATAACCTGGAAAAACTGGAGGAACTTATTCTTCATCAAAAGAATTATGGCCCGGTAAAAGAGCTTGCACTTCATACCGCAGATGAAATTGACAAAGCAATTCGAATGGCTGAAAATATCAAAATTCCGGTTGATGGCAACTGAATTTGCGAAGTTTTAGTTAGTTTTGTTTAAACTGTAAAAATAATGGCAGGAATTCTCATTATTGACGATGACACTTTTATTTGCAAGACCATTCAAAAACAGCTTGTCAACAAGGGGTTACAGGCTGATATTGCTTTTTCCGGAAATTCCGGACTTAAGTTGTTAAAAAAGAAATCATTCGATCTTATTTTATGTGATTTCAGATTGCCCGACAAAGATGGGATGGAAATTCTGCAGGAATTAAAACGACTGAATATTAAAACTCCGGTAGTTATAATAACGGCTTATGCCGACGTGCGGATGGCGGTAAATCTTATAAAACAGGGGGCTTACGATTACATGACCAAACCCTTGCAACACGAAGAAATTGTAAGCCTGGCCCAAAAGCTTTCAGGTGGAGATGAAAACAAGGAAGAATCTGAATTTCCCAACGAGTTTTTAATGGGAGAAAGCCTGGTTTTCAGGCAGGCTGTGAAACTGGCTGGTAAGGTGGCACCAACAGGGATGTCGGTACTAATAGAAGGCGAAACAGGTACCGGAAAAGAATTTGTTGCCCGGTATATTCATGAAAACAGCAGCCGCAGTAATAAACCGTTTGTTGCAGTTGACTGTGGCGCCATTCCGAAAGAACTGGCTGGCAGTGAATTGTTCGGACATATAAAGGGATCGTTTACCGGGGCACTTGAAAATAAAACCGGCGTTTTTCAGCAAGCCAATGGCGGCACGTTGTTTCTCGATGAAATCGGTAACCTGACCTACAGTGTGCAGGTTCAGTTACTGCGTGCTTTACAGGAAAAAACAATTACCCGAATTGGTGAAAATAAACCTGTGAAAGTAGATGTGCGTGTGATAACTGCCACCAACGAGAATTTAAACGAACAAGTTGAGAAAAACCTGTTCAGGGAAGATTTGCTGCACCGGATTAACGAATTTAAAATTGTGCTTCCCCCTCTAAGAAAACGGCCTGAAGATATTATCTACTTTGCTAATTATTTCAGAGAAAAGGCCAACCAGGAATTGGGGATGGAGGTTACTGATTTTTCTGATGAGGTAAATGAAATTTTCCGGAATTATGAATGGCCAGGCAATATCAGGGAATTGAAGAATGTGATAAAAAGGGCAGTGCTGCTTTCTCCAAACAATTTACTTTTACCGGAAACTCTTCCAGGTGAAATTGTCCATTTTTCGGGAGGTTCTTTGCTTTCTGGAGTAAACAAAAAGGAAGAAAAAAATTTACAAACTTTAAAAAATGTAGCTTCGGGAGCCGAAAAGGAATTGATTATTAAAGCCATTGAAGATGCAGGTTACAACAAATCCAAAGCAGCCAGAAATCTGAAAATTGACAGAAAAACCCTGTACAATAAAATAAAACAATATGGTATTGAAATTTAAAGCTGAATACCATTCTTAAATTGGATGCATGATTTTTTTTGGAATAAATATTGATTTTCTCTTTTTATAAAACAGGTAGTGATGAAACAAAAGAGAAAAAAAGTTTTATGTATTGACTCCGACCCAAATTTTCTTAATCATCAGCAAAGAGCTTTAAGTAATAAAAATTTAGAAAATTGTTTTTTCGGATTTAATGATTTTTGGGGTGCATATCATTTTCTTGAAAAACAGATAATTACACAGAATGAGAAGTTGCATTACATTTTACTCGATGAAAAAATATTGGGACGCCAGTTAATATCATCACTCGAAAAAATATCTTCGCTGAAGAATTATATGAGAAAGCCTGAAGTAATTGTTTGTACCGTTAAAAACAACACCGATTTACGTAATCAAGTGATGCAGTTTCCTGTGGTAAGCAGTGTTTTAGTAAAACCCATTCCGGAAAATTATATCGAATTTCTGATAACCGGCCATTCGGCATAAAATGTTGTTTCATAATTGTGGAATACCCAACTTTAATTCCACACATTGAGGAAAAGCCACCGCAACAAGAATTTGGTTTTTCTGAATGATATTTATGTAAACAACTGACAGCTAATGTATTTTATTTTATTTGCAGATTTTGTTGATTATGGAACACTTTTTTCATATTGAAAATAGAGATTATTAATAATTATTAACAATTTAAATTTTTATACCATGAATAAAGGAACAAGAAACGCATTACTTGGATTTGTTGCAGGAGCTGCAGCAGGAGCTTTGGTTGGAGTTTTAGTTGCACCCGATAAGGGAGAAAAAACCCGTAAAGATATTTCCAAAAAAGTAAAAAATGTATCGAAAGATATAACCGAAACATTGAGCGAAAAGGTAGATCACCTGAAAGACCAGGTAAATGAAGTGGTTAATGAGATGCGCGGTAAAGCAAAAGAAGCCGAAGATAAAGTTAAAGAAAAAGTGAAAGAGAAAGCTTCAAAAGAAACGGCTTAATCTGTTTTAAAAAACCAAACTTATTAACCATTTTATTATTCCGGCATGAGCAAAGATTTAACAAAAAATTTGGGCGAACTTAACGGTTCGGTAAAAAGTTACGTTCAGGCAAAAATCGATTTGATTAAACTGCGGTTTTTAGAGAAAACCACCCGATTTACCAGCTATCTTTTTACATTCCTGATTGTATTAATGTTTTTAATGTTGATTATTGGTTTTGCAGCCACCGCATTTGCTGTTTGGTATGGCGAAACTTACAATAATTATGTAACAGGTCTGCTCATTGCCGGAGGTGTTCTCATTCTTCTGGCGTTGGTTTTTATCCTTCTCAGAAAACAAATTGTAACCGCATCGGTTTTAAAAAATTTCTCTGAAATGTTATTTGAAGATGATGAAGATGAAGAAAAACAAAATTAGAATGAAAGCACCAAAAAATATGCGTGAACTGCATCTGATGAAGCAAAGGCTGGGATATCAGGAAAGATTATACGAAAAAGAAATTTCAGGTTCCACTGCCGATATTGTTGATAACCTGACCGACAAGTTACGAGATTTGGTATTTCAGTTTGGATCTCACCTGATACTCCAGCTGATTTATGGTAAAAATAAGAAGCAGAAGTAGAACGGTATGGGAAACCCTTTTATTAAAAGTTGCATTGAAAATGAAAACTAATTTGTTATTACTTGACTCTTATAAAAATATTGATGACCTGATTGCTTATGCATTTTCTTTTAGCAACCGGTCGAAAAGGAGTTTGAAGATTGTTTATGTTTTCGATTTTGCCTGGATGCGGCAATCTTATATGGTGGGGTCAACTGGTCCTGTAGATCCGGCACTGGTTGTCGTTGAAAAAAATGCTGAAAAGGAGTTTGAAGTAGCCGAATCGAAAATACGCGAAGTGGCTGACAGCTATATGAAAAAACACGCAGTAAAAGTACCTTTCGAATTAAAAGTTACTGAAATTAATCGCATAGATGTAGTGGAAGAGGAATTGGATCGTTCTTCCGATTTGATTTTGCTCATCAGTAATTACCAAAGTTATTCCGAGGCAACAGGTGGTTTGATTGGCTATCCAAATTTAATTGAAAATGTTAAATGCCCGGTATTTGTAATACCTGAAAATTCAAGACATTCCGTGCTTAAAGAAGTTGTGTATGCAACCGACTTTCATCAGGAGGATTTGGAAATTATAAAACATACAATCGGTTTGCTAAAGTTTTCCGAAGGAACAAAATACACTATTTTGCATAATGAAAAAGAGTTTGGGTTTGAAGAAAAATTGAAATGGATAGGTTTTAAGGAGTTGATTAAAAAGAATGTTGAAAACGTGAAATTGGCATTTAGTTTAAAAACTCAAAAAAATATTGTATTGGCCATCGAAGAACTTTCGCAGGAAATAGATCCTGATTTACTTGTTTTGTTAAAAGAAAAAAGAGGTTTTTTTGAAGAAGTATTTTCTTCAAGCGATACAAAAAGTGTTTTAACGCATTTTCATAAACCGGTTTTGGTTTATCATCAAAATTAAAATGTATTACTTGTTGGTTTTGTTAGCCGGTCTGGCGTTTTAAATAACTGCAGGCCGGTTATTTTTTTGGTGAAATGGTATTTTTGTCTGAAAAAAGATTTTGGTAATGAAAAAACAATTAATACATTTGCACGCACAAAAAACAGACGTTCTTTAGTAGTTTAAAAAATAAGAAGAAGCCTGACTTTCAATAAAAAGTTTTTGGCAGCTTTTCCACAAAATATTATAAGTTAAGTGAGTGGCTAATCCGTCTGCTGACGGATATTAAACTGCTGTCTCCTTAATAGGAAAAATTGAAATAACAGGTGAGGTGGGTGAGTGGCTGAAACCAGCAGTTTGCTAAACTGCCGTACGGGTAACCGTACCGGGGGTTCGAATCCCCCCCTCACCGCTAAAGTGAACTGTGTTGCATAAGTCTGGTTAGCGCATCCCGATTGAGTCGGGAGGGTCGCAGGTTGCTAACCTGAAATAATAGTAGCCGGAGAAGATATTACGGGGTATAGCGCAGTCCGGTTAGCGCACCTGCTTTGGGAGCAGGGGGTCGTAGGTTCGAATCCTACTACCCCGAC
>JAZBNQ010000412.1:0-9757 GCA_036350775.1 Mariniphaga sp. | reverse complement strand
CCCGGCGATATCAATATTAAATCCAAAAAGAATGTAAACATTGAAGCCACCTCGAATATTTCGCTTAAGGCAACTTCTGATTTTAAGGCAGAAGGTTTAAGTGTTGATTTAAGCGCTCAAACCAGTTTTACGGCAAAAGGAAATGCCTCTGCCGAACTTTCAGCTTCGGGGCAAACTACGGTAAAAGGCGCAATGGTAATGATAAATTAAAAAGAGGAATATGGGATTAGCAGCCAGATTAACAGATATGCACACCTGCCCGATGCAAACTCCGGGTTTACCGCCGATTCCACATGTGGGTGGACCTATTATCGGTCCCGGAGTTCCAACTGTTTTAATTGGGAAAATGCCCGCTGCTGTTGTGGGCGACAGCCTGGTTTGTGTGGGCCCGCCCGATTCCATTGTAAAAGGTTCGGCGACCGTTATGATTGGCGGAAAACCGGCAGCCCGGATGGGTGATACAACGGCACACGGCGGAAGTATCGTTCTGGGTTGCCCCACAGTAATGATAGGAGGATAATTTATGAAAAAGGAGTACAATTCATTTTTAGGACGTGGGTGGGCATTTCCCCCGGCTTTTAATTACGACAGGGGAACTTTGGAAACGGTTGAAGATGAAGAGGATATTTTACAGAGCATTTGGTTGATTTTGGGAACCATACCGGGCGAGCGTGTGATGTTTCCAGCCTTTGGGTGCCCTATCAGAAAGTTTGTTTTCGAATCAAACGATCCTACACATATGAGGATGTTAAAAGATGCCGTTTACGATGCCCTGCTTTACAACGAGCCAAGAATAAAAGTTGAAACTATTGAAATTAAGGATGAAACTTATGATAAGGGAAAAATTCTCATTCACATTTATTATACGGTGATTATTACAAATACGAGAAATAATATGGTTTTCCCATTTTATTTTAAAGAAGGTACAAATCTTTAGAAGCGCCAACTGTCTGAAAATATTGTAATTGTATGAATAAAGGAACAAGTCAGAAATCAAGGAAAAATATTGCTTTAAATCCTGAATCTATTTCAATTGATGAAAGATCGATGCTGGATTTGGTGCAGTTTACACTAAATTTTTCCCAAAATCTGAATTTCTACAATTTTCATAACAAGGTAGTTGATAACTGGAAGTCTTTTTTATTAAACGATTCGGCTTTTATTTTGGCATCCGTTGCCACAGCAGATACCGGAAAATTCAAAAAAGATTTTAATGAATTAAATTCCGGGCCTGATGATGCAGATATAAAGGAGCAAATTAAAAATGCAACGAGTCAAATTTATTCGCAGATATCGAATTGGGCTGCAATGCTGAAACGGTCAAATTATGAAGGCATTCTTTTAAATGAGATGGAAAAGCTTATCCAGTCGGCTACCCAAAAAACTTCCATTCAAAATAGCAGCAATGAAATCCAGGTATTAAAAGAAACCTATGATAATATTTTTGGAAACCTTGTTTTCATCAGGGAAAAGGCAGCAAAACATTTTGAAGAAGAATTGTTTAAATCCAGCCATCATCCGCATATAGGATTACTTCTGGCATTTTTTAAATTGTTTAAAAATTTACAATTCGATATAAATACTATTACCAAAAAGCACCTGGATTATTACTACCTCGATATTTTGCAGCAAAAAAGAAAAGAACTGAAATCCCATTCTGCGATTATTGCACTTCATTTGCAGCCGGGAATTGAAAAGCTGGAAATAAATGAAGGTGATATTTTTAATTTTGGTTTTGAAGAAGAACAGCAGATTGATTTTAAAGCTTCGTCGAATACTCAGATAAATAAGGCAGAAATTGCAGAAATCAAAACCCTTTTTAAAAGAGACTATTACCCGTTTGGAAACCGAATGAATGACGAAGATTTTTCCATTGATATTCTTTACGAAAATGAAATTTTACCAACCCAAATAAGCCGTTTAAATTCAGGGTTAAAGCAAGACGAAGATTTTCCTGCAACACTGGGTGAAGAAAAACCAAACCATCTTCTGACAGAAGGAAGTGTGAAACTAAGTGATGTTGGATTTTTAATTAGTTCGCCGTCTTTGATTCTCGAAAAGGGGCAACAAACTATTCATCTGACGTTTAAAATAACTCCCGATTCCTACAATGAATCCAAATCACTGTTTGACAATTTATTGTATCAGGAAATTGAACATCAAAACAATTCTTCTTCCGATAAAGAAAAACTCAGGAAACGAGTTGTATCCAAATTTTTTGACGATTCGTTTTCGATTTTCATTACTGATAAAGAGGGTTGGAAACAAATTGAAAATTCAAAACCAAGAATAAATTCAGCAAACTACACGCTAAGCTTTGATATTCAGATTAATGAACAAACTGATGTCCTTGTTCCATTCAACAATGAAATACATGAGGGAAATTACAAAACGAACTGGCCGTGTATTCGGTTAATCCTGAATAACGATGCCCAGTATCATCCCTATAAGATTTTAAAAAATATTATTATCGAAGAAATCAACATCGAGGCAACGGTTTTGGATGTAAGTAATTTAACCCTATCAAACTCAGCAGGAAATCTTGATACTTCCATACCATTTACTCCATTTGGTCCGGTTCCGGTGGTTGGTTCATTCTTACGCATACAAAATCAATTAATTCTGCAAAACAATTTATCCAGTCTCGAAATAAATATTAACTGGCTCGGCCTGCCGCAGCTAAGAAACGGTTTTGCCAACTATTTCAGGGCTTATCCAAAACCGCCGGAAAATGCAGAATTTAAAGCGCTGGTTGCGCAAAATAAAAATAACCTGAGTGCCGCTGAAAGTCAGAATCAACAGGTCATTGAGCTTTTTGAAACCAAAAGTGATTATCTTTTGAATGAGAAAGGGATTTTGGTTAATCTCGAAAATTTTAAATTCAAAAACCAGGCGCATTTGTCAACAAACGGATTGGATGAAAATGCCACCTCGTTGTATATCGTATTAAAAAGTCCTGATTTTGCATTCGGGCATCAGGTTTTTTCTGAAATTTATGCCAAAGCTGCTTTGAAAATGAGCAGATTCAGGAAAAAAAACATCGATCTTCCCAATCAACCTTTTACTCCGGTTATCGAGCGTCTGTCGGTTAATTACACGAATACTTCCCGGGAAATTATGCTTCGGAAACAGGAAGATTCTACCAGCGACATCAAATTAATACACATTTACCCTTTCGGGCATGTTCAGGTTTTTCCGGGACCGGTCAGAAACAGAAACTTTCTGCTGCCCCAGATTAATCACAAAGGGAACCTTTATATCGGGCTAAAGCAGATAAATGCCGGGAACATGGTGAGTATAGGTTTTGAGTTGGCTCCGGCTGTTTATGAGCACACTGTTATAAATATACCAAAAGTAAAATGGCAGTATTTGTTGAACAACGAATGGCAACCACTTGACGGACTGGTATTGGAAGATGGTACATTGGGGCTTATCCGGTCAGGTGTCATTAAAATCAGGATACCAGAATCCGTACAATTTCACAACACCCGCCTTCCGGAAGGAAAGTTTTGGATAAGAGCAGTGTATGATGGAAAGGAAACTTTAAATTCGCGGATTAAAAATGTGTTTACACAAGCCGTTGCTGTTACTTCTTCTGGTAAAGTTGACAACTGGCTTTTTAATACCAGGAATGCACCTATAATAAAAAAAATCGGTTTCGAAACAAAAAAAGGTATCCTTGAAATTGCAGGTCCTGTTGCACTGAAATTAAACAAATTGACAGAAAATGAAGATTCATTCTACAGCCGGATTAGCGAACAACTGAGACATAAAAACAGGGTGGTTACAAACTGGGATGTGGAACGTATTATTCTTGACCGGTTTAATCAAATTGAAAAAGTAAGGGTTTACGGCAGAAACAGTCACCCAAAGGAATTGGTGCATGGCAGCAATATGCAGATTGTTTTAATACCCAAAATCAGCCTGAGTAAGGGGGAAAAACTCCAAAGCACTAAAATTGATATAAGCACACTCCTGGAAGTGAAAGAATACATTTCACAATTTGTTTCCCCTTATTTGAACATCGAAGTTTCAAATCCGGTTTACGAACAATTAAAGGTAAGGTGCTGTGTAAAATTTAACGACATCCATAAAAGCGGATATTTCAAAGATTTGTTAAATAATGAGTTAATTCGTTTTCTGTCGCCTGGTATTGAAACTGAATTTATAGAAAAGGGTTTTGATGAATCCTTTTCAAAATCAGAAATCCTGAATTTTATCGAAAGCAGGCCTTATGTACATTTTGTTACGGAATTTTCGGTTCTGCAACTTGTTGAAGTGCAGGGAAACTACAAAATTATCGACACGGCAAAAATTCAGAAAATAAATGAATTGCGAACCATTTCATCTTATGCAATTTTGACCTCGGCACCGGAGCATCAGATTGATTTTGTTGAAAATGAAAAATCGCTTTTACCAAAAATTTCAGGTATTGGCGACTTGTCCATTGAAGCAGACTTTGTAATCAGCGATAATTCAGGCAATTATTATTAATAAAAAACAATGAGAAACCAAAAAAATATAACCGACAGGGAACAACTAAAATCCTTTTTTAAGAAGGGTAATCTGCCATCTGAAAGTGCTTTCGCAAAGTTGATTGATTCCACATTCAACATTGCTGAAGATAAACTGGATATTAACGAGGATGGCATAATGATTTATCCTTCGGATAACGGTGAAGAAAAACTGTTAAGCTTTTTTGAAGATAAAGATGATGCTGAAGCCATGTGGTCTTTGTTTATCTCGAAAACAAAAGAAGGGGGAATTTATATTCAAAAAACCGGAAACAGGAAAAATAAAAATAATACGCAGGATGATATTGATGAACCAGCGGTTTTTATTCAGAAGAATGAAGGGAAAGTAGGGTTGGGAACAAGCACGCCGGACCAGAAACTTGACGTAAAAGGTTTTGTTGCCTCCGAAGGGCGTGTTGGAAATTACAAAGAAGGTGAACTGGATGCAGATGGATACTGGCATAATATTTTTAAAGATAAGCCATTAACCGGCAGTAATGCTTTTGAAATTATGGCCTATGCAGAAGGAAAAGAGGGTGATGGAAAATATGCATTGATGCATGCCATAACCATCAGTACTTTTGGAAATTCGAAACCAAAAATTACAAAAACAAGTGCTTGTTTCGGGAATAACTGGAATAAAATTGATATCCGGTGGGTTTCCAAACCATCCCAAATTACTGAACAACCTGATGAAGACAAAAAAAAGTTTTTCGACCTGGCAAAATGGTGGAAAACGTTCCGGGAGCCCAAAGATCCGTTCAGGTACAATTTGCAATTAAAAACAAAAAGCCATTACGGCCCAGGGAAAAAGATACGTTATAAAGTTTCGGTTCTGTGGAATGACGGCTTTTTAATTAAATAGAAAAACGAATTGCTATTAAATAAAAGAAATGAAACAATCTGCCAGTTTCTCAGGAAATGAAGTTGAAAGCGTAAGTCTGGATTTTTCAGAACTGCGTGAAAGAGGCCTGGAATACATTCAGGAACTGAGTGGCGACGTTTGGACTGATTACAACTCACACGATCCGGGCGTTACCATACTGGAGCAGTTGTGTTATGCCCTTACCGATATTGCCTACCGAACATCTTTGCCGGTTAATGATCTTTTAATTCCCGGCGAAAAATTACCGGTTAATGCAAAAAGCAATGCCTTTTTTTCCCCTTCGGCAATTTTTAGTTCACACCCGGTTACCATTCAGGATTACAGAAAAATGATAATCGATCGTTTCGATGAAATTCAAAATGTGTGGATTACGACCAAAGGAAGCAATGGTTTTCAGGAAGAATTAAGAGGACTAAATGAAATTGAAATTTTGCCCCGGCTAAGTTTTCTTAATATTTTTAAAGCTGACTGTGTAAAAGAGGAATCGTTTTTAACCGAAGTCAACACGTTTTTAACCGAAAACCGGAACCTGGGAGAAAAGTTTGGAGCGGTAAAATTGCTTGAACCTCAGTTTATTCAAATTGAATTTGATTTACACATTGACGAACATTCAAATATTGATGAAACACTGGCAAATGTTTTTCTGAAATTGTTTGAATTTATTTATAGTCCTGTTCAATCATCGAGCTACACCGAAATGGTGGAAGATGAAATGAGTATGGAAAAAATTTTTAGCGGGCCCCGGTTAAGAAAAGGTTTTATAAAAGGTGATATTCCGGATAAAAGGCTCAAAGTAATTCAGGTTGATCAACTGCAAAAACTGCTTTCCAAAATTAACGGAATAAATAAATGCAAAGTTAAATGTATTCATTACAAAGGAAATAAGCTGGCTGAACTTCCTGTTGAAAATGGCAAATTTTTTCACCTGCTTTTGGATGAAGATTTAAAAAACAGTGGTGAAAAACGATTTGACGGTATTTATTCCAATATGAATGTGTTTGTAAAACAGAAGCGGTATTCTTCATTAAATAAGCAGAATATAAATCATTTGTTTCTGGAAATTTGGGCTAAAAAGTTCAGAGGATATTCTCTGGAAATTTCTCAAAATGATTTTTTCCAAAAAAAGCTCAACGGAAAGTTCCGTAATCTGAGCCGGTATTTTACTGTACAGAAGCACTTTCCGGTAATTTATGGAATAGGCGAAGAAGGAATTTCAAAACACGAACCCGTTGAGCGGCACGCCAAAGCGAATCAGCTAAAAGCATATCTGATGCTGGCAGAACAGCATCTGGCCAACCATCTTTCGCAACTCGGAAATCTGAATGAGTTTTTTAATATCGATTTTGAGAATGGCCTGAAGAAAACATACTTTTCCCAAAAAATAACCTCAGTTCCGGGTGTTGAGAAATTATTGACTGAAAACCAGTTGTTTTCCGAATCGGAGTATGAGCCGGAACATGTTTTTTTCGACCGAAAAAACCGGATTTACGATCATCTTCTGGCACGTTTTGGAGAAGATTTAAACGATCTGCCCTGGCAAATTTCCAAACGCTTAAACCTGGTTAAAACCGAAGATGAATTCAACCGGATTCTGCTCCGGGAAAAGTCTGCGTTTTTATTACAATTGGAAAATTTGAGCTATTACAGAACAAAGGGTGAATCCTTATTCCTTCAAAATGAGGAAGAGCTTTTAAGAGATCCTTCGGGTCTGGAGCAGATTGTTGTGGCAAAAACCGGAATTTCATCCAAAAGAAAAAAATCGCTGATACCTGATTTTTCCGGATTAAATTCAGATTTATCGAAGTACAAAGAAGAAATCTTTCAGTATAAAAATGAGCTCGATTCGTCTTACCGGCCGCTTCTTGCAAGTGAAATAAACAAATGGAAAACCGAAACCGGAAATGGAAATATTCCGAATGCATTGTTTGGAGAAATTGGTTATAAAACGTTGTTTAAAGAAACCCTGAATTTTGAAAATTACCGGCTGTCAAAATCCGATTCCTCCCAGGAAAATGTTCGTGTTATTTTTCAAAAGGAACCGAACAAATGGGTGAGTTTATTTGAATGTTCAGGCGAAGAAGAAGCCATTCAAAACATTATCGGGATAGTTGACTTTTTTGCTCACAAAAACATCCAATCGGAAGGCTTTTACCTCGTTGATAACATTCTTTTAAGTGATTTCATAGAAAGAAGTTATTATGGATTCTGTTTTTTGGATGAATATGGTAAGCCCTTGGTTCGAACATCCGAAATAGAATCCTGGTGTTTGACGGAAGCTGAAAGAATTAGCCGAGTTACAGCATTTTTTAACCAGGGAATGTCTGAAAATTCATGGCATTCAGCAAACGGAAAATGGGTGTTTAAAAATGATAAGGGACTAATACTGGCTTCAACTGATTCAAAAACTGAAGAATTTAGTGAACTTTTCAAGCAGGTTAAAAGCATGATTCAACTTTTCAGCAACTCGGAAGAGACGGGTGGCAGAATGCGACTTCAGGAGGTAGAAAAAATTCGGTTGAAAGGAAGTATGGAAGTAAGGAACAGGAATTTCGGCCAGCGCCGGCTTGTTTTTCAGCGAAAACTTTTTTCAGGTGAAATTATCAATGAAGATTTTTTCGACCTGAATGTTTCATTATTGCTTCCCGATTGGCCAGCCCGGTTCCAGGAAGAGAGTTTCAGGGATTATATTTCCGATGTTTTTCAGGAAAGAATTCCTGCCCATTTAAGCAATGAAATTTTGTGGCTGAATGTTAATGAAATGAGGGCATTTGAAGAAAAATATCATGTATGGGAAAAACTTAAAGCCGCGCATCAAAATTCCGACCAGCCTTCGGAAAGTTTAAAAAAGGCAGCTTTCGAAGTTTATAAGGCAATAATGAAATTAAAACAAAACAGGTAAAAATGGCAACGGCTCAAAATATCATTCATTCTTCCTCATTCAATTTTGAATATGCAACCAAAGCGGCTGCACGGCGCGGGAATGAACTGATTGAGTCAATTTTTGTTTCGCAGATTTTACCGGAACTTGAAAAAGCCATTTCAAAAAAAATACCGGCCGAGGTTCAGATTGAGTTGTCTAAACTGGAAATTAATATTGGAACAATTCGGGAAAAGGAACTGACTGAAAAACTCGCGGCAAAAATTCGGGAATCTTTGGAAAATGCCCTTAATTTTAATTTCAGTAAAGGATTAAACGGAAAAAGTATTTCTTCTGATGGTCAAAAATTTGATGACTTTTTATTGCAGGCGCTGGAAATATTTCTGCTGAAAGGCTATTTCCCGTTTGGATTAGATAGATCAATGACATTTGACAAACTGGTTCGGCTGATTTTGAACCAAAACCCGGCCGGTTTAACGGAAGTTTTGCGAAGAAACCGGGCACAGGAACAAACCATTCAGCGAATGGCCCGCAATCTCAGCGAACCCGCATTCGATGACCTTTTAACAGAGCAGAAACCGGTGGACAGTCCCTGGATTTTAGAATTCAAAGGACTCCTGCTCACCCTCAAAAAAGAGCTGAACCTGAATCAAATCAGCGACGCTGCGTTCATAAAAATGCTGAATGCTTTTGTGCTAAAATATGTTTTGAACGAAACGGGGCTGGTTTTTAACCGGGAGAAATTTGCAGCGAACGGAATCCGCTGGTTTAGGGATGTTTTTCAAACCGATGACGCTTTAATTGCCGAAGTTATTGAAAGAGACCGTGGAAACGGGCAGGTTTTGCCGGTTGCAGAGATGGCGCTGAAACAGCTTCGGGACGAAAAAAGAAATTATTCGGTTTCTGTTGATAATCAGCCGTTAAGTGTTGATCAACTGGCGAAATTGCTGAATTCGGGCGGCGAAGCGATCCATTCGTTGAACCTTGAATTTTTAAAGAAAGAGCTTATTCTGGCCATTAGAAACAGCGAAAAAAGAAAGCAACTTGTTGAAATGCTTTCCGAACCGGGTACAATTTTTCTGATGAAACTTTTTTATATGGAAAACGGCGAAGAATTGTTGACCCTGATTCGAAAATTCGCAAAAGATGTTGTAAACCGGTTCAGTACTAAATTTCCGGAAGAAACGGAAATACAGGTACGCCATTTAATAGCCGATTCCATTTTGTACCGGCACGAAAATTTGGCCAGGAGTCTGTTTCCCGAAGAATTTATTTTGTATCTGATTTACAGTGCCGGGCTTGATCGTGTTAAAATTAGCAGCAGTTCTGAATTTCAAAATTTTATTCGTTCAGAAAAGAATATAAGGCTCGAAAAAATGCAGCAGGTTTTGGCAAGCGAAAACCTTGTTCCGGAAGTTGAAAGCATGTACGAAATTCTTTCTGAAAGCGGGAAAGAACCCGGTCCGGATTTAAATGGCT